>CAITYI010000219.1 GCA_903896585.1 uncultured bacterium | reverse complement strand
GCATTAGTCGGCAGTGGTGAATACCTTCCGGTCATGCAGGGGGTGGAAAGTTGGCTGCTAGAAAATCGTCCACCGCGATTCGTGCAAATTGCTACGGCTGCCTCCCTTGAAGGTGAGCGAAGCCTTGCTCGGTGGCACAAACTAGGAAGCGAATCCGCCGAGCGACTCGGAGTGGAACAAATTATTCTTGATATTCGAAACCGCGAAGATGCCGACAACAAGCAGTTTGTTACTGCACTTGGAGACGCCGGCGTGATTTACCTTTCCGGAGGAAATCCGGGTCATCTTGCTCGAACCCTCCGAGGAACCAGGGTGTGGGCCGCAATCCGCGAACAGTGGGTTGGCGGAGCTTCTGTCGCCGGGTGCAGCGCCGGAGCCATGGCGCTGTGCAGTTACGTCCCTGATTTTCGTCACCCCAAAGCCGGTGGTGAAGAAGGACTCGGCCTGGTTCTTAATGCTCGAGTCATTCCCCACTTTGATCGCTACACCAGATTCATTCCTGACTTTGCCCTCAGACCTCTAATAACTCAAGACAACGTAGTGATTGGTATCGACGAAGATACCGCGCTTGTCAGCCATGGCGAAACGGCAAACAACGCCCGCGAGTGGAAGTTTGTCAGCCGCGGACAGGGGTCGAGTTGGCGAATTGAAACTGATCGTAAGTACCGAATAAATGGCGAAGTGAATTTGTTGGTGGAAGCGGGACTTGGTCCTTCACATGTCTGACCCGTCGCTCCCCACAAACTCAGTACTCAGTAGTGGAATACGTACATTTAAACCCCGGCGCAGCCGGATCACTCCGTCACAGCGCAATGGGCTGATCTATGGCGGTGAGAATCTCTTAACGTTCACAAATAGATCATTGCGGTCAACATATCTCTGGCCAGAGTTAAAGTCCCCGCTGTTCATAGATATTGGATTCGGTAACGGTGTCTCCTCAATTGCCTTGGCCGAGGCCAACCCGGAGTATTCATTTCTCGCCATTGATGTCCACACGCCTGGAGTTGGCAATCTGCTGGGTGAGATTCACACGCGTGGACTAAAAAACATTCGAGTGATGGAAACTGATTCCATTGCCGTACTCGAACACATGATTGCTCCCGATTCAATTTCCGGCATTTACACCCTGTTCCCCGATCCCTGGCCAAAATCTAGGCACCATAAACGACGAATTGTTCAGCCTGCCATCATGAACCTGTTCAATTCACGCTTGGTACCACAAGGATTTTGGCATATTGCAACCGATTGGCAGGATTATGCAGACTGCATCACTGGCTTATTTGAGCAACCGAATTATGCACCTAGATGGTCCGGTGGAATTGTAAATAGACCTGATCGACCTATTACCCACTATGAACGGCGAGCAATACAGGATGGACGCACAGTGACAGACTTCCGTTTTGTCAGGTGCGAATGACTACAGGTGCATGCTGATTTTAAAAAGCATATTCACCGAATCGTCCCCATGCAATAAAAATGGCCATCAGCATGAGTACGAGTGGGGCAATTACTGCTTGGGCGCCATCGCCCCGACGAACATGAACAACCGCCGCACCGAGCATGACAATTGCCAATCCGACCGCTGCAAGTGGGACCAGAATCGGAGCGATTCCGGTGACCGCTGGAAGGATCAGACCAAGGGCGCCGATGAATTCAATCCCGCCGATAGACCGAATGGCAGCATCGCTGAAGTCTCCGGTCCACGCCATGCGCGGATTCTCGAGCAACTTCTCCCGACCGGCTATCGCTTTCATGCCACCGGATAGGGCCATGGCAAGTGCCAGAATAATGGTGACAATCCACAGTGCAGTGTTCATGTGTTTTCCTTGACCTCATGACGCCGTCCATATTGGAAAGCGTTAACTGTTCTGAGACTAGTCAGGTTTCTATCCGTTTCGTTGAATTAGTCGATCCGACATCCGCTGAGCAATGCTTTTCATGAATGGCGCAAAAGCATGTAGTTCCTCGCGGCTCACCAGGTGACTCGACACAGTTGCATTGACATAGGCGAGATCACGTCCCTGTTCATTCTTAACGGCCACAGAGACTCCACACCACTCCACACGGTGCTCTCGGAAGTTAAAGGCAATTCCAGATTTCTTGGCTTGATCGATTTCTTGGCGGAGCACTTTCGGATCTGTGATCGATTCGGGTGACTCAGCCGTGAGTGGCTTGCTCAAATAGTCATCGAGCATGTCTTCTGACAAAGAAGCAAGGTAGAGCTTTCCCACAGATGCACAGTGATGTGGGACCTTCATGCCCGCAATGTCAATTTGAATCAGTGAGGGTGCTCGACACTCGTCAATCACAATGAGTTCTCCACGTGAATTGATTTCGAGAAATGCATTTCCACCCGTGACTCTCGAGACTTCTTCTAACTCCGAGCAAACTAACTGTGCCCAACCGCCAATATCGGCTGCGGCTGCGGCTGCGATTCTCAGCGCTCCTGCTCCCAAGCTGAATCGACCAGAACGGGCATCTTTATTCACAAGATCGAAGAACTCGAGGGTGTTCATCAGCCGCCAGGCCGTGGCACGGTTCACACCTGCCGTGGCTGCAAGTTCAGGGACCGACATGGGGTATTCACTGGATGCGACCGCCTCCAGCAGGGCCAAAGCTCGCTCCACCGACTGAACTCGTTGCGTCATGTGAAGCTCAGATTTCAATTTGGCAAAGTGGCAGATTTAAGATCTCTTGCCGGCTATTTTGCAACAGTTGTTGCATGATTGCAGCAATTCGGCGAATTTGACCATACCAGCAGAGAATTTCCCCTCCTGGAGAAAGGCACCACCGGTGTCCATGCACATGAAGGCAGCCGTTGCACACGGAGTCAATCAACGAATAGTGATTGAGGATGTGGAGATAGGTGACCCTCGCCACGGGGAGTTGCTGGTGAAAATTGTGGCCAGCGGGTTGTGCGCATCAGATATGAACGCCCTCGATGGAAAACGGAAGTTGGTTCCTTTCCCCGCGATTTTGGGACATGAAGCGGCGGGTGTGGTGATCGGTACCGGTGACCACCTCCTTGATGAAGTGATTGGTGATCGCATCAGTCCTGACCACATCAATGAGGCATCGATCAGCTCAAGGCTGGGGAAGGGGCGAGAAGTGTCCTCATCTTTGACTAGCCACCCAGATAGTCTCGATCGCGCTGGAGGCCTCTAGGCCAGTCCCTGGCAGAACACTACGCAGTCGTTCGTGCGGCGTGCTCATTGAGCAACTTCTGGAAATCCTCTGTTGGAAGGCTTTGCGCTAACGCTGAGCGCATAATGTCCGCTTGACTTTCGGGTGCAAGACCACCGATTGGCTGGTCCTTATCTAGGTTTGTGGGAAATGGATAACCCTCAGCGCAGGCCGCAATGGAGTTTTCTAATTCTTCTTGCGTGAGTAAATCGCACTTCTTCAGTTCCAATAGGTGCGGGTAAACAACCTCACACATTGTCTTGCGGTCCAGCGTCTCCATGGCCCGACCAAAAGCGGAAGAAACCTGCAACAGGTTCACCATACGTTCGATGTTGGCCGAGTGATTTGTACCAGCACCGTGCATTAACGCCGGGTTGAAAAATAGTGCGTCTCCCTTGCTCAGCGGAAGTTGAATCATGCGTTGGGCAAAGAACTCCTTGATGGCTTGGTCGCGCCAAGCCAGGTAACTAAGGGGGTATTTCTGTGAATGCGGGAGCAACATGGTCGTGCCGCTTTCCACGGGCATGTCGCAATGAGCCACTGCGCCTTGCAATGTGAGAAATGGGGAGAATCGATGGACATGCGTGGGGAACCGCTGTGAAGATTCATTGGTTTGGAATCCCAAGTGGTAATCATTATGAGGTGCTTGGGCTTGCCCTCCTGGGAAAACCAAGTTCACCTGGGAGGTCACCTGGTATTGAGGTCCGAGCCAGGATTGGCAGGCAGTCGCTATCGCTTGGTTTGTGTAATATCTCGCGAACACTTCAGGTGCGGCAAGGGCCAATTTTTGTTGGGCATTCCAAATTCGACCATTGGCACCGGCTTTCCCGAAGTGGTCTCCGACTGGACCGCCGGCTTCCCTTTCACTGGCCAAAATGTCCATGAAAGCCTGAGTCGCCTGATCGATTACACTTGTGTCGGAGTAGGCACCTTTAAGGACATAGACACCCGGGCCGGAGTCCAGGGCGCGGGACAGTTCAGCTTCGAGTTGGCGCCTTTGACTTGGATCTGAAAAATTCAATTGAGCGCAGTCATAAATGAGTACACCCTTGTCAACGCTGGCCGCCAAAGAATAATCGTTGAGGTCGGTTTCCTGCGTGACAACTGCCTCAAAGTCAGACAGGGATACGTCTGCTGCATTCATCCACGCGTTTTCAGTGGTCGTCATTGTGTTCTCTCCTTAGCAATCTACTTATGCAACGCTGGGCGTCAATGGGTTAAGCTCCCCTGTTTCCATTTCTCGCTTTAACATGTTGAGGTAATCACTCACCGAATGTGATTCAAGGTCGAGCCTGCGACGGGTTACCTGTGAATCAAGGCTGGTGTCCCTTGGCACGGCGGCCGGAAACACTCCCTCCGGCGGTACCGATCCTGTCCTGATCAGACTTGGATCAAGATCAAAAATCTCTGCGGCTCGTTGGGCCAATTCAAGGCGCCCAATGGATTCGTCCGCCATCAGGTGAAAAGTGCCTTCTGCTTGCCGCTCAATCATGCGATGAACGATTGCACCGATTTCCGTGGCATGGGATGGAGACGCAACCATGTTCACATTCTCACCCGTCCAGACCGTAAATTCATTACCCTGACTTAATTGCTCAATCATTGAAGTGACAAAGAATCCGAACCCGCAATCTTGGGTTCGTGGCCCCTGCGACGCCGAACGGTGTTTTCCCAAAATCCCACCAACCCGGGCAATCGACCCCAGCTGCTTTCGATCCTTGACCACCATTTCACCGAAGGCCTTTAGCACGCCGTAGATATTGAGCGGGTTGGGTGGTTCGTCCTCGGGAACCATGTGCCCGGTGCCGTCCATGACCCAGTCAGTGGAGATAAACACGAAGGGCTTATCCGAGGCGGCATTACTTAATCTCTGCGTGGAAACAACATAGGAGTCGTACGCGAACCTCCGATTGTTTTGCATCACACTGAAATCATTAAGAATTGCGCAATGTACGACTGCATCCACTGCACCCACGGCAGAGTCAACGCTGTCTTGGTTGAGGTAATCAACAACGACGGAGTCCCACGTCACCAAGTCAGCGAGGGGGGCCCTGGTCGCAATCACGGGATGCATCCCCCGCTGCGAAAGAACTTCAACCACGTGTGAACCGACAAAGCCTGTTCCGCCCGTGACAAGTACTTTCTTCACTTTTACAACTGCACTTTCACAGGCTGCCTGGTCAGGAATGATTCTTTTGCAGCGAGTGCGACTGCAATGGGAGCGCGCGCTTCCTGAGCCGGGACGGGTGACAGCCCACCCAATTGAAGGTAATCTCGGAATGCTTCCCACTGGTGCACATAGGAGTCGGCGTACCGTTCGAGGAAGAAGTACGGCAGGGGCGTTGCTCGGGTGCCACCTGCGGTAATGGTAAACCCGGTGTGCATCAGGGGGTTGTCCGAAACGGCCATACCTTGTGAACCAAATACTTCAACGCGCTGGTCATAGCCGTACTTGGCTTCCCTGCTGTTATCAATCGTGGTGAGAGTTCCATCGGCGTGGGTCAGCACTACAACCGCAGTGTCAATGTCACCAGCTGCACCGATCGCAGGATCCACGCGAACGGCACCCTTGGCATACACCTCAACAATGGGAGAACCCACCGCGTAAGCCGCCATGTCAAAATCATGAATCATCATGTCTAGGAAAATGCCACCACTGATATTGATGTATTCAATGGGTGGTGGACCTGGGTCACGACTTGTGATTCGGACCAGGTGTGTGTCCCCCACCGTGCCTGCAAAGACAGCTTCACGGACGGATCGGTGCGCCGGATCAAACCTTCGGTTGAAGCCGACCATGAACGGCACGCCGGACTTTTCCACCCGTGCCAATGCGTTATCGACTTTCTCGATGTCGAGGCTGATTGGCTTTTCGCAAAAAATTGCCTTCCCGGCATCAGCACACGCTTCGATCAGGTCAACATGAGTATCAGTGCTGGTGCAAATTGCGATTGCGTCAATGTCTGAACTTTCAATGAGCTCTTGAACACCTCGTGATGCAACTCCGAGATTTTTACTCACTGCCTCTGCTGCATGCGCGTTAACGTCCGCAACAGCAATTAGTTCAAGGCCTGGAATTTTCCGCGACACGATTTCGGCGTGCATTTTCCCAATACGTCCAACGCCGGCAACCCCAATTCGAGTCGCTTTATCCACTCAAAAATCCTCTCAGTACGTTGGGTTTGAAAAATTGTCGTGCTGGTGATACTCAAACGGGATTATTCGGAACTCAAGGACTCCAACTCGTGCGCAAGCGCATCAAGTTCTGCTCCGCCGGCCATTGCTCGAACCAGTTCCTCGCGAGAAACATCAGCACGTTCATATTGGGCGATCATTTTGCCACGGTTGAGCAGGAAGAATCGGTCCCCAACGAGGAAGGCGTGGTGCGGGTTGTGCGTGATAAAGACAACGGCCACGCCACGTTCTTTCGCTTGAAGAACGTACTTGAGCACTACACCTGACTGCTTGACTCCAAGAGCACTGGTGGGTTCGTCGAGGATGAGAACTTTCGCACCAAAGTGGACTGCACGCGCAATGGCAACGGCCTGCCGTTCACCTCCAGAGAGAGTGCCCACAGCCTGATCAGGGTCCCTGATATCAATGCCCATGTCGAAGAGTTCTGACTTGCACGCGGTCTTGGCGTACTTGGTGTTCAACCTGCGGAATGGAAAAAATCCAACCGTTGGTTCATTACCCAAGAAGAAGTTGCGCCACACACTCATGAGTGGGACGGTTGCAAGATCCTGAAATACAGTGGCAATCCCTCTGTCGAGTGCGTCGCGAGGGGAGGCAAAGTTTGCTTCATTGCCCTCAAGGAGGAATGAACCTTCTGCAGGGGTGTACACGCCGCTCAGGATCTTGATCAACGTGGACTTACCCGCTCCGTTGTCACCCAAGACGCAGGTCACGGTTCCGGGGTCAACGTGCATGGAGACGCCACTGAGCGCAATCACGCTGCCGAATCTCATGGTGACGTTATCAAGGCGCAATGCAGCGGTGTCACCGCTGTGGTTCTCGTTCGTCATTTTCGGCCCCCCTGGAATCGCTTGCCAATTAAGCTATTGGTGAGGACCGCGACAAAGAGGATAAGGCCTAGGAACAACCAAGACCAGTCGGTGTTCCAGCCGGCATACGCGATTCCAATGAACGCCATTCCGATAATGGCCGAGCCGATAGAAGCGCCGATTGCTGATCCATATCCACCGGTCAGAAGACACCCGCCCACCACCGCGGCAATGATAAAGACGAATTCCTCTCCTACACCTTGACCTGCTTGCATGGACCTCAGCCGTAAAAGGCTGATGATGCCAACCAGCGCAGCCGACATAGAGGTGTACATGAAAAGAGCTATTTTGGTGCGATTGACTGGAACACCGGTATTACGCGCAGCATTCTTGTCACCGCCAACCGCGAAAATCCAGTTACCAAACTTGGTTCGGGTCAATACCCAGGTGGCAATGACCGTCAGAACGATCCACCACACGACTGCGACTTTAAAACCATAGGGCTCCCAGAGCTCTGCAGCGAAAACGGTACGAGCGCTGTCGAAACCTTCACCCTCATCCACGTCTGCTACTCGAACCGTGTCAGTGAGAAGTTTTGTCACACCCAGGTTGATTCCGCGCAGGGAGAAAAACATAGCGAGGGTGACAATGAAAGAGGGTAGGCCGGTTTTCACAACCAGCCAGCCATTAAGCAGACCAATGCAGGCTGCAAAAACGAACGTCAATGCAATGGATGGCCACACCGGAATGTTGTATTCGGTGATCAAAAGTCCGGCGAAAAGTCCTGATGTACCGATCATGACACCGGCAGAGAGGTCGAACTCCCCACCGATCATGAGTAGTGCAACTGCTACCGCCACGATTCCCGTGGTTGCCGCTACGTCAGTCCAGCGAGCAGCGCCATTGAGTCCCACAAAAGTTCCGGTGGTATCCACGGCTGAGAAGAAGACATAAACCACGATCGCACCCATAAGTGCGCCGATTTCAGGGCGACGCATGATCCTTACGAATGTACTGCTTCGCGCCACCCGTTCATCAGTTTCTGCGATCACCGCCGACATATATCTCCTCAAACGTCTGATTGTGGAAGTGTGGGTGAGGTGCAGTGCACCCCACCCACACAAACCATTTCACAACTTTCGGACTAGCGAGTACCGTTTGCCGCCAACTCTTGAACGAGTGAAGCGTTGTCCTCCACAACAAAGCCAGGACCGGTGTACATCGGCAGACCGCCACCCAATTCATGCCCATTGAGCAAGTTCAGGTAGAGAAGCACAACGGACATGTAGCCTTGCGCGTATTGCTGCTGATCGATGGCGAATGCGATGTCTCCATCAGCGATTGCCTGAACAGCATCACCCGAGAGGTCGACTGTGCCAATCATGATGTCGCGGCCGGTTGCCTGTGCTGCGGGGAGTGCTGCAGCGGTTGCAATGTCGGCGTTGAGTGCGAACACACCATCAATCGAAGGATCAGACTCAAGCTTGGCTTGAATCTCAGCCTGGCTCTTTGCGAGGTCAGCAAGCCCTGCGGAGAGCTGGAGGTTCTCAACATTGCCGAATGTTTCCTTGGCTCCGTCGCAACGCTCCTGCAGACCAATGTTGTTCTGCTCCTGAATGGGGCACAGAACCTTGGTTGCGCCAGCTTCCTTGAACTTGAGGCCAGCCTCACGGCCTGCGATGATTTCGTCTTGGCCAACGTGGGTGAATGCACCAAGGTCCCTGAACACCTGGCTACCCGAGTTCATGGTCACCAATGGAATTCCGGCTGCCGCAGCCTTGGCCATTGCGTCCTTGATTGCATCGGGGTTGGGTGCGGACACAGCAATTGCATCGCAACCACCGGAAACATCAGCCTCAATGAGCTGAGCCTGAGCCTCAGCATCGTTATTTGACTCTTGGTAGTCAAAAGTGACACCGAGGTCTTCGCCGGCCTTTACAGCGCCAGCCTTTGCAACTGACCAGAATCCGCCACCGTCACCGTGCGTGACCATGCAGATTTTGTAATCTGCGTTTGCGGTGTCTGCAGCTGTTGTGTCGCCGCCATCCGAAGCAGTGTCTCCACTGTCGGAGGAACAGCCAGCGAGCACAAGTGCCGAAGCAGCCGCAATTACGACTGCAACTTTGCTTACTCTCATGGGTTTCCCTTCTCTATGCACCGAGTGGCGCGATATTGCTCATGATCGGTTGTGCCTCACGTGTCCGAACGACCAAACCCATCTAGGAAATTGGAACGTTCCAACACAGTTATCCTGTCGGCCCCGAGCGACTCTGCACAGGGTATTTACCAATGAGTTATCAAGTCGTTATCAACGCTGGCTCTGGACGTCCCGTTATCGACCGCGCCGTTGGCCGGTCAAACCCTGATCCATGCGCGCCCGAGCCTGATTCACCGATTCCAGATCACTGACCTCAGGAACCCCCACCTGCCAGAAGGCACCGCCTTCGGTCCAGTCTGATTCCCTGACATCAAGCACTATGGCAACCGTCGTGGTCTCTTGTCGAGCCACTGCCAGGGCGGTTGCGAGTTCTTCCATGGATCCAACAGAAATGGTGACGGCACCGAGGGATCGAGCATTGGCGGCAAAGTCAACCCGCACCAAATTCCCCGGTCCGGTGGAATCACGGAGCATATTGTTATAGGAGTTGCCCCCCTGACCACGCTGAAGGCGCTCAATCACGGCATAGCCTGCATTGTCACAAACTAGGAGTGTCATTTTCTTGCCCGAGAGCACCGAGGAGTAAATGTCTGAGTTCAACATTAAATAGGAACCATCACCGACAAAGGCGTACACGTCACCACCAGCACTATTGGCGGATTCGGCATGCGCCATGGCCGCACCCCATCCACCTGAGATTTCGTATCCCATGCAACTGAATCCGTATTCACAGTCAAAGCTTCTAATGGATTGGGAAAGCCAGTTGATGTTCAACTCGCCAGGCAATCCCCCTGCCGCCGTCAGGACATAGTCCTCGTCTGTTGCCTGTGCTTGCACCGCACCCACTATCTGGGCATAACTCGGCGGCCACACGCCATCCGGTGCCACCCGAGAGTTCACGAAATCGAAAAAATCTTGGCGCAAACCAGAGGCCACCGTGAGCCACGCAGCCTCACTCGCATGGCCGCCTAACTGAAATGAAATTTCCTGCATGCATAACTGCGCATCCCCTACCACTGCCACGGCAGCATGCTTGATCGCGTCAAAGCGTGCGGCGTTAATTGCCAGGATCGGAGTTTTCTCAGGGATTAATGTCCACGAACCAGTAGTGAAATCCTCAAGCCGAGACCCAATTGCGATCACCAGATCAGCGCGACGGATTAATTCGTTTGCCGGATCGGCACCCGTGACACCGACGGCCCCGACGTACATCGGGTCACTGGCAAGAAGGCTTGATTTTCCAGCGACGGTTTCCACGACAGGGATCCCATGTGCGTGCGCAAACTCAGAAAGTTGGGCTTCTGCACGCGAGTAATGCACCCCTCCACCAGCGATAATCGCCGGACACTTCGCACCCTTGATCAATTCCACAGCGCTGGCAATCTGTTGAGCATCAGCTCCATAGCGCGGAATGCGATGCACTGTCCGTTCCAGGAATGAAACAGGAAAGTCAAATGCGCTCGCGGCAATGTCTTGGGGCAAACCAATAAATGCTGGGCCACAATCGGCAGGATCGAGCAATGTACAGACCATCTGCGGCAGGGAGGTCAGTATTTGAGCAGGGTGGGTGATTCGGTCCCAGTATCGAACAACGGGTTTGAATGCATCACTGACGGTAATAGTTGGATTCCCAAAATGTTCAACCTGCTGGAGCACCGGATCAGGCAGTCGACTGGCGAAAGTGTCACCGCTGATGAAAAGCACCGGAAGCCGATTGGACATAGCCACCCCCGCTGCTGTAACCATGTTTGTCGATCCGGGGCCGATAGAACTGGTCGCCACCAATACCTGTCTTCGTTGCTTGGCCTTGGCGTATGCTGCCGCGGCCAGCCCCATGCCCTGCTCGTTTTGCCCACGCCACACCGGGATTTCATCACGGTGCTGCTCGAGGGAATGCCCCAAACTGGTCACGTTCCCATGACCGAAGATGGCAATCACACCGGGGAAAAGTTGCTCCTCGACTCCATCGACATCAATTTTTTGGGCAATGAGGAATCGCACGAGTGCTTCAGCAACTGTGGTTCGAACCGTGGTCATGGCCTCTCCTAGAAACTTAGTCTTACTGAGCTAGTTGAACAACGGGTTCCCAGGCGCGGGTTTCCCAAGAATTAATCAGTGCCTGCTGAACATTGACAACTTCAACCGCCTCAACGAATGACGGAGAGAATTTCGTGTCATTGACTAGGGATTGCAGGAAGGCGAAGTCCTCGATCGCGACCAAGTCCTCGAACCCAATGTTGTTGGCCTGGCCCGGGGCAAATGCGCCGTGGTAAGGGAAGCGGTCACCACCAAAAACAGTGGTGAAGCCGCTGCTGAGATCATCAGATAACCGGTAAACACTGAGTTCATTGAGTCGTTCAAGATTCCAGTAAATTGCCCCCTTTGTTCCGTATATTTCAAAAGCATTCTGACTTTCGGGACCGACCATGGTGCGACTTGCCTCGAATGTTCCTGTCGCACCGGAATCAAATGTGCACAACATGGATGCGAAATCTTCATTTTCCACGAGACCCTTGGGGTCTGTAGCCTTACCGCGTCCATAATGCCCGGCGGCACCTTCTTGGGGTATCGGGCGGTGGGTAATGGTCATGTTCTTCATGCCGACAACTTCAGAAATTGGCCCGGCAAGATATTGCGCAAGTGAGACGGAGTGGCTGAGAATATCGCTTGTCACTCCGTAGCCAGCCTGATCCAGATAAAAGCGCCAAGTCAACAGACCGAGTTCATCGCTGCCGTACATCGAGAGAAAACGACCCCGGTAATGCGTGATTTCGCCGATCTCCCCGGAGTCGATCAGGGCTTTGGCGTGAATAACAAGTGGAGCCCACAGGTAGTTGTACCCAACACCCGACTTCACTCCGGCAGCCTGTGCAGCCGCCAGAGCAGCTACCGCGTGCTCAGGCTTACCACCAATGGGCTTCTCGCTGAAGACTGCTTTACCTGCGGCACAGGCTGCCTCAATCATGGGGATATGCATCATGTTGGGGGAAGTAACCCAGACGGCGTCAACCCGAGTGTCGGTCACGGCCTGTTCCCAGTTTTCGACGGACTCGAGAAAGCCAAAGTCCTGAACAGAGCGCTCGCGCCTGGAGGCATCGACATCAGCACAGACAATCAGCTCCGGCTGCACATCACGATCGGGAAAGAGGGAAGGGATCCGCGACATCGATCGACTGTGCGCCTGACCCATCCAGCCAAGTCCGAGCACGGCTACTCCAATTTTCTTCATGAATTAATCCTTTGGACTCGTCCGTGCGCGGATGTATGCGGTAGCCGTGGATCGGTCCCTTGCTTCTCCCACGTGTCCCTGATCCAATGGTGGGTCGGATCGTCGCAGAAAGCCATTGTTCGATCGTGACCCGGCCCGGCAAGTACGTTCAAGAAATACATGGGGTACTCGGGTGGAGCGATGGTCGGGCCGTGATAACCCTGAGGGACTAAATAAGAGTCGCCGTCTTTGACGGTGACAGATTCGTCCACCGATCCATCGACCGTGTACACGTGGAATGTTCCCAGGCCGGCCGGGTCACCGTGGATTGATTCTTCGCGCCCGATTCGGAAGTAGTAAATCTCTTCATTGGTTGCGGCACAGCCATCGATTCCATCATGGCGGTGCGGTGGCCAGGACGACCAGTTACCACCGGGCGTGATGACTTCGCAGACATTAATTTTGTCGGCGTTGGTGAATGAATCGGGGGTTGCAATGTTCGTGACCTGCCTCGAGGCTCTGCCACCGCCGCGGACTTCAACGGGGACCTCTGCGGCCGGCGTGTAGCAGGCGGGGTGTTGAGAGTTTGCGCGCGCGGTGCAGACGGCAACTTCACCCGAGTCGGCGGACATCGTGACAATAGAGCCGTTGGGCAGGTAGAGCCAATCAGTGATCGATGCAAAGACTCCTTCGCGACCATTGAGATGAAAGTCTCCATGATTGGACGTGATCGAAATATTCTGCGCGGACAGCGGCACGATGACACATTCGTCGTCGGGCAACTCGAACGTGATGGAAACGCCTGCTTCACAGTTGTAGACGCGCAGCCCGGAGTAGTTCCAACCCGCACTCTCCACGGTTATGTATGTGTCCGCATTTCCGCTTTTCGATGAACCTGCGGGCAGATACCAACTCATGCTTTCTCCTCAACGTGCACAAAATGGGCCGCGGCTTTTACTGCTTTAGGAATGTCATTCCCGCGGGGATAGAGAAGTGCTCGTCCAACGACCAGTCCGCGCACATTGGGCTCTTCCATGGCCTTTTCCCACAAATCAAATACTTGATCAGTTTTGTCACCCGGGTCTCCACCCAGCATGAGGATCGGCAGCGTCGTGGCAGCCGCAACAATTTTCATGTCCGCACTGGCTGGGATTTTCAGCCACGAGTATGCCGAGGAGGCTCCCAAACCTGATGCAATGGCAACGACTTTGACCAATCGCGCTGTTGACTGATCGAGATAGGCGCGGCCTGACTCATCTTTCAAATACGGGAGTGGTTCAAGTAGGCACATGATCTTGTGATCGGCCAACCTGCTGGTCACCGCACCTGCCCACTCCAATGTTGAAGCCACCCCTGCATCAGTGTCCTCAATGCGAAGTAACAACTTGCCGCCGTCGAGCCCGTAGGCGGCAATTCTTTCGGGGTCATAGGCGGTCATTCGATCGTCTAACTCCCAGGAAGCACCGGTAATGCCACCACGGTTCATGGTGCCAATTGCCAACTTATTTTCGAGCGACCCAACGAAGGCAAGCTCCTCCAAGACATCAGCGCTCGCTAGCACGCCGTCTACTTCGGGCATGTTTAATGCCTCTTTAAGCCGCGACAACATGCTGAATCGATCGGCCACCGCCAATGGGTCTCCGTCAACGGTGAGCATGCCACGAGCGGTGTGGTCCGCAGCAACCATGAGCAGGTTTCCATCGGGGCCCAGTATCGGGCGACGCTTGCGATTGATGAGGGCTGAGCGCAGTTCCTCCGGTGCACGGAGTCTGGCTTCGAGGATCGATCCATATTGTTCGCGGGTCAACATGCTCATGTCGTGCTCTCTGCTAGGCCTCGGCTATTTACTTGCATTATTTGCCGCACCTGAGGTTGGGTGGGCATGGCATCAGCACAGGAGAGCTGACCGACAACATGGGCGCCCGCGGCATTGGCGAACTGACCAATTTCCGAAAGCGACCATTGGGAAAACAACCCAAAGACTAGGGCGCCTCCGAAAGCATCACCTGCGCCCAAACCGCATACCAAATCTACGGACACGGGATCGATGCGCACTCGATCAGATTCGGTGGCCAACAGCACACCACCGCCTCCCATTTTGACAACTGCAAGTTGGATACCCAGCGCCAACAGCATGTCAGCAGCTTTGTCAGGATCGCTCTCGCCAACAGCCATGTCACACTCAGCGCGATTTCCAACGGCCACCGTACAATGAGTCAACGCCTGGCGAACTTTCTCACGGGCGGCGAACTTGGATTCCCACAATGTGGGTCGGTAATCCAGATCAATAATCGTGTGCTTTAAACGAGCACGGTGCTTAGCCCACAGTTGAACGGCATCGGCCGTGCTCCCGTGCGTGAGAGCACCCGCGCTGATCCAAAATACTCGTGCATTGGAAACAGCGGAGTCCATGTCCGGTGTTGGAATTATTGATGTATCCGGGGCATTGTGGCGATAGAAAGTAATCTTGGGATCCTCAGGCGGATCAAGTGCGGCGAGTACTACGGGCGTTTGAGTACCCGGAGTGCTTCCAATGAACTCGGTATCAACATTCCAACGAGAAAGTTGAGAAATGACATACCGCCCCAGATCGTCATCACCAACGGCGGTAATGACCGCCGCCTTCAATCCGTAGCGGGCGGCAGCAACGGCAACATTCGTTGGTGAGCCACCGACCGATTTCATAAAAGTCTGCGGTTCAAGAAATGATGCTCCCACTTGTTGGGCATACAGGTCTACGCTGACGCGCCCCACCGTGATGACGTCCAACTGCGCTGTGGGCGCAACACTCACATTTTTAGACATGTGCCCCCACTTTGGGCGCCACGGTATTTTTCAGGTAGTTGAGGGAGTTAGTCACAGATTGGATTGGCCCCTCGCCTTCGGCGGGCAGGCCGGCGGTGATGGCCGTGTCTTGCTCGATCACGTACCACCCCTGATACCCGCGACTTTCCAGTACCTCAATGACGCCGGAAATATCAACATCGCCCTGACCGAGTTCGGTGAACAGGCCCCCCTGAACGCCTTCCATGATCGAGATCTCACGATTCATCACGGGTGCGACCTTGGACAGATCCACATCCTTAAGGTGTACATGTCCCACCCGATCAAATACGGCTTGGGCAAATGCCACGGGATCAGTTCCGCCAATAGCCAGATGACCGGTGTCCAAGCACCAATGAACATTGCAGGTATCCAAAACTTTTTGGACATCGGAGTCGGTTTCCACCATGGTGAGAACGTGGGAGTGCAAAACCTGCTCCAGACCGTGTTCCCCACAAATTTCATCAACAATTGTGAATATCTTGTTCATTTGCTTCAGTTCCTCGGCCGTGGGCGGGTGCGGCTCGGACCAACCCCAGTCGGTCACGGGTGCGGTGATGAACTTGGTCGCCCCAGCCGCCTGGAAGAGGGCAGCAATTTTTTTTGCCTGAGCTATGGTCTCTACCTCTTGTGTGGCGTCGTGAACGACCAATGGGGTGAATCCCCCAATCAGGGACATATTCACCGAATTGAGCACCGAGAAAACATCATGGGGATCATCGGGCAGGAAACCGGGTGCCCCAAGTTCGGTCGCGGGCAAGCCCAATCCTGACATCTCGGATAAAACCCGTGGGGTGGGCAACATCGCTCCCCAACCCGGCACCTCACAAATACCCCAGGAAATGGGTGCCGAAGCAATTCGATGAAGAAAATCTGACACGGGGGAGTTCCCTTCTTGGAACGTTCCAATTAGTGTCCTGATCGTGTCATACGCACTGCACAGCGCGCAAGCCACTTACCAAAAAACGGTGAGAGCCCTATCACAGGACCAAAATCGCCGAAACCCAGACACCTGCGTCTACCCACGCATATTCTTCGACGGATCCCACCCGAACAACGCGCCCCAAACCGGCTCTCTGTCCCCTGGTCCTGACAGAACTCGCCACAACAGGGCCCCCTCAAACGAATCCGGCACACGACGGCAGTGAACGAAGGAAGCAGCAATGCCACGGCGTAAGCCCACCATCCATGACGTAGCGGCTCGGGCGGGTGTATCAAAATCGCTCGTCTCACTGGCATTGCGGGGTTCAGAAAAAGTGTCCGTGGATAGCCGGCTGGCAATCGAGGCGGCTGCTGCCGAACTTGGCTACCGGCCCAATGCAGCGGCCCGTAGTTTGGCTGACCGCCGAAGTCGAGCCATCGGTGTTCTGGTTCTGGATTTCAATAACCCCATTTTTGCTCAAATCCTCGACGGCGTGCAGCAGGTCGCCGGCGCTCAGGGTTACAACACGTTAATCGTGACCGGTTCGGCCGACCCAATCCGGCAGGAATCAGAACTTGCTCGCCTACTTGAATTCCAGGTTGAGGGCATTATCTTGATTGCGCACCGGCTCACGGCCAACACGATTATGCGCATTTCTGACGAACGACCCATTGCCATCATTACCCGGCGTGATGTCACCGGACCGAATATTGACACGGTCAGCAATGATGACCGTTCGGGCGCGATCATGGCAGTGGAGTATCTCGTTTCCCTCGGGCACAGCAGGATCGCGCACATCACCGGTGGCGACAACCAAATCGCCCGCGACCGCGAACTGGGTTACCTCGACGCAATGACCTCAGCCGGCCTCCCGCAACATATTAACGTCATACCCGGTGACTTCACAGATTCTCGGGGCTACCGGGCAGCACAGGAACTGTTAACCGCGGCACCTGACACAACAGCAGCTTTTGTGGCCAATGACCTTTCAGCCCTCGGGGCCATGGCTGCCATTGAGGAACTCGGCCGACAAGTGCCCGAAGATTTCTCAGTGATCGGATACGACGGCATGGCGCTTGCCACATTGCGCACTCTGAATCTCACGACCGTTCAACAACCACTCATCGAGATGGGGCGCCTGGCGGTAACGAACTTACTTAAACGAATTGACAATCCGAATACGCAGCCCGTCGAAATGCGTGTTGACTCACAACTTCACATTGCTGGAACGTGCGGTCCCCCTAAAACGTAAATTTTGGCTGGTCCATTGCCACCTGTCCGGTTGGTTCATAATGCACGGGCACCGTCTTACCTTTCGGATTTGGCACCAATTACCCGCAGGTGACGTCGCGCGATGGTTCCCAGTGCGCGTACTTTGTCCAACCGAGTCAAACGGTTAAATCGGTTACTACTGCACCCGCGAGTTGTAACGCGGCTGGTTTCCCGGAGTTAGGCGCTGCATCCTCACTGGAAATTTCCTCACCCCAGGCAGAAGGCCTGGGGTGGTTCCCGCGATTCCGTTGTCCACCCTGATGGATGCATGCGGCTCTACTCACACCTGCCGTGGCTGCAAGTTCAGGGACCGACATGGGGTATTCACTGGATGCGACCGCCTCCAGCAGGGCCAAAGCTCGCTCCACCGACTGGACTCGTTGCGTCATGTGAACCTCAGATTTCAATTTGGCAAAGTGGCAGATTTAAGATCTCTTACTGGCTATTTTGCAACAGTTGTTGCATGATTGCAGACCCTGATTGGTTGGCAGTTTCAGAGCGCTTGGAGCAAACTCTTTAGACTCTGGCAATGCTGTCCTTGGAAAATTTTGCCGCTCTCTATCAACAATTCGAGGATCTCGCTAATACGGAAGTTGCGCCAATAGTTATTGGAGATCACAAGTTTCCATCGCAGGGACCACCCGTGATCATGGGCACGGTCAACCTATCGCGTGATTCCACCTATCGCGAAAGCATTGCCATCAGCACTGACTCCGCCATTAGGAAAGCTTCGATCATGACCGCTCAGGGAGCTCATCTGATCGACATCGGTGCTGAATCAAGCACCGCAAAAGCCAATCGTGTTTCAGCACAGGATCAAACAAATCTTCTTGTGCCAATCATTGAAGAACTCACTGGCATGGGAATTGCGATTTCGGTGGAAACCTATGAACCTATTGTTGTGAAAGCAAGT
>CAITYI010000218.1 GCA_903896585.1 uncultured bacterium | reverse complement strand
TTCAAGACGAGTGAGCGAAAGAAGGCAGTTCGGATTGAACGCCTTGCGGAATCACTTCGATTGAGCCAAGACTGGACGAGATCCTCAGGCACCCGAATCTTGAAGACAACTGCGTCTGCCAGGAAATCAAATCCAATACCAGCGGGTTGATTGTTGTCGACACAATATTTCAATTGCGTTTTAATCTCACGAGGCGGATTACGAAGCCGAGTCTCGGCATTAACCCCAATCGTGAATCTGCGAACCAACGCCTGAGTACCGTTGGCGTGAAGGTGGAACCTCATTTCCTGAATAACATCATTCCAACCGACCCCTTTCGGTAGTGACCATGCTTCCGGAACAGTGGGGGCAACGAACTCACTACGCCAAACGAGTTGTGCATTCGACTGTGGTAAGACATGCTGGGGTGAAGGGTTCAGATTTGACTTCCAAGGACGGAATAGTCTGACCGTTGTTGTTTCTGTTCCAATGCGAAGAAATACTGGTTCAAGTTCGGTTCGATCGGACTCTGAGCAAATCAATGAAATGTCCGTTTGCTGATTTCCACCATTCAGGTTTGGTAGGGCAATCCACAAACTGGGATCGTTTGGATTTGCAGCGAAACGGCGATTGACCTTTCCCGGAGCGAATGCGCGCATTGCTTGTAAAAGTGGCATCGCCTCATGATTAGGTTCGACAGGTTCCTGATTCGCAGGTCGGTTTCGTGCTGGCCACACCAATTCCATCTCTGGCAGATTTAGATCGCCGAATAGTTCGGAGGGTACAAAGCCGAGCAGTGGATGGGATTTAACGGTATGTTCATTGCGCCAATTCGTGTTAATTTGGCGGTGCAGAGTTGGAAGTACCGAGAACATCAGCGAACGCGGTTCATGCCACATTATACTTCTAACCTGGGTCTCATCGAGACCAAGTGCCCCACGCAAGTGGAGGGAGAGAGAGGTGCGTTTTTCCCCATCATTTGATAGGACGTCTTGAATGAACAGGGCGCATTGCGTTTGCCAGGATTGAATCGGCGGTTTGTCACTTGGCCCTGAAAGAGCAGTCCAAGTTGAAGAGCCACCAGGTACATTTAACGCAAGCCACTCCATGAATGCGTACGCAGATTGAATTCGCATCACGTAGCGATTGTGAATGGGAAGTGAGCGTGACGGTAATTGTGGTTCAAAGAGTGTCTCAAATTGCTGATAAGCAAGTCGATCCCGGCCGTAGTCTGAGAGTGCTACGACAGACCACGGTCGCATCGTGGTCGGACGCCCTGCACGGCCAATTCGCTGAATGAATGCCGCGCTGCCTCGAGGTGCTTTGTGCTGAATCACTGCGCCCACAGAATCGTCGTCATAGCCAACCTCAAGCGAAGCCGTGGCAACAATCACCTGTGCATTTTCGTCAACCCCTTTGTTTCGTGAAGTTGTAACACCGATTTTCATTGGTTTCTCAAGATCGTGTCCAATTTCTTCGCAAGTCAGCCAGTTTTGCCCGGCGGCATTGCGTTCACGCGCTTGATCACGAGTAGAACCCCGCAGTGCGGCGAGCGGCAACCTATTCGGCTGCCCGATCATTCGGGGCGCACCTTCTGCGTCTTGAAGATTTGGGGAGAGGCGGTGTGTTACATCGAGATCGTCGGTGAACACAAACACCTTTCTGCCAAACGCACCACCACTCTTCCCACCGTGGCGCGGGTCCAGCATTCTGCTCATTAGCATGGTTGCTTGGATTGTGGTTGACAATAATGAAGTTGCCGACACAGGATCGCCCCGAAGCGCAACCTTATATTGAGCCCCGCTTGTGTAGCAGTGCTCAGGTTGTGGTTCAACGACCTCAATTGCTCCGCAATCGATCCCCGTGATTGTTGAAAGGAATTGATTGGCATCGAGTAATGTTGCCGATAGACCGGTGAATTGGATGGGGTGGTCTACTCCAATTGCATGTCGCCACCTTCGAAGTAAGCCAGCAACATGGGCGCCATGAATTCCTTCGTAGGTATGCAATTCATCGATAAGCACTGCTCGAGGGGGATTCGGCGCATTCACTCCAAAGATCTGCTGATTCCAGTGGTCGGACAACTGACGATTCAGTGTCTCGGTGGTAGTAAAGAGCAGATCGGGCTTTTCGCGTTGCATCCTGTTGCGAGTCAGGAGAATCTCATCATGTTCCAACTTGAATCCGCATGGGTTGTTCCCCCCGTCAGAAACACACTTAAGAGCCTCTTTATCGTTCGTACCAGTCGGCCAATAAAGGTCCGACTTGCAAAGCGGGCAACGTGCATAAGGGCATATAAATCCGTTTCGAAAGGGGGCCCACTCTTTGTTGGCGCCAAATTTAAAAGTGTCGTTTGCGTTCAATGGGGTTGGGCCAAAAAACGCACCAATTCTAAGTCGGCGGCAACCTGATTTTATAGGAAGACGATTTAGTTTATGCACCCATCCAAGGGCGGCGGAGAACTGATCTTTTAATAGTTCGTTGCGGGGATAAAGTGCCAGTACACGAGTTGCGTTGTCTTGACTTGCGGGTGATCCAAACAACGAGAGAATCGGCATATAAAAACACATTGTTTTTCCACTGCCTGTACCAGCTGAAACCACGACACCTGAGTTCTTTCTGGAACCACACCCGCGAATAATGGAAATGGTCGAATCAACTTGAAACTGAGACAAGATA
>CAITYI010000217.1 GCA_903896585.1 uncultured bacterium | reverse complement strand
GGTGTTGGTTCCGGCGTTGGCGTTGGTGTTGGTGTCGGTGTTGGTGTCGGTGTTGGTGTTGGTGTTGGTGTCGGCTCCGGTACTGGTGCTGACGCCGGTGCTGTTACCGAGAGTGAGTACGGCGCCGTTGTGCTGGCATTGCCGTTTCGCACCTCTACCAAGATGTCCAACCGAGCTCCCTTGGCCAGGTTGCGAGTGAATATCCGGTCATTGAGATTTGAATTCGATGTGGAACTGCTTCCCCCCGATGTATACACAGCGAGTGCATACGGACTCGGGAGATTGTGCAAGCGCACGGTGTAGGAACCCGCAGCCTTCGCTGTGAGCGTCCACCATTGCTTGTCTGTGGTGGAGCGCATGATTGAACTCACCGATAGTGACTCGGGTAGTTGGCCCGCACCCGTGCGACTGTCACCGGGAACCCCTGGGGCTGGCTGGGGTGTGCCAGGTGTTGGTGTTGGTGTCGGTGTCGGTGTTGGTGTTGGTGTGGGTGTGGGCGTCGGTGTCGGCTCCGGCCTTGGAGTTGTCTTGTCGGCAAACACCTGAAGCGTGTAGGGCTTGGTTTCGTTAGCTACACCTTGGTTGCCGCGATAGACCTCGATTAAATAGGTTGCAGGTTCCCAGAACCAAAACCGTGGTCCCATTTTCTCGTCGGCGGTTCCGGTGTTTTGACCAGTCCAAATAGGAAGCGACTTTTGGTCGATCGTGTCACCGTTTCGAAGGCGATACAACCGAATGTCGTAGTTACTGGGGAGATTCGTCAGGTAGATATCGGGTGAATCGACCTGCTCGGTCAACGTGAAATTGAACCAGTCGACATCAGAATCGTTATCAAGTAATTCAACAACTGGCTTACTGATGTCAATTTCAGTTGCAGTTTGTTGAGTGTCCCCGGCAAAGTCAGGTCGAATCGGTGTCCGGAAAGTTATTGGTTCACTGGACTCGGATCCGCGGAGCACTCCCACGACACTTGCCGTCAAGATGTACTCGGTGTCACTCTTCAGGCCTGCAATTTCGCAGGAATTCTTTGGAGCGGCAACGAGACATGCGGGTGATCCATCAGCAAAAGAGATGATGGTGGATGTGACCGCAGGCCCTGATGTGGGCAGAGTCCACGTGACATTAGCTCGACTCCACCAGGTTGATATTGCAGTCAGATTTATCGGCGCACTTGGTGCCGATTCATCTGTTGACAATGCCCTAAGAGCTGCCAGTGGATCAACTATTCCGTGACCAAAGTGCGAATCCCAACCGGGAGCACCAAGATCTTGTGCCGTGTTGGTGAGCAAAGTGGATACGGTGACCTTCTGATTGGTGGTACGGGCATGGGCGTGAATCAGTGCAGCGACACCGGCCACGTGTGGTGCAGCCATGGATGTTCCATTGAGTGTTGCGTAACTGTTTCCGGGAATGGTCGACAGGATTCTCGCGCCCGGTGCAGCGATATCTACCGATGCGTTCTGTGAACTGAAGACTGCTCGTTCATCAGTGACTGTGGTTGCGCCAACGGCGACGACACCGTCATAGGAAGCGGGGTAGGAGAGTGGGGCGTTGGAACCTGAGTTGCCATTCGCTGCAATCACGGTCACGCCTCGGCTGATCGCGTACTCGACCGCTTTTTCCATGGCTGTCAAGGGTTGCGTGCCGCCGAGAGACATGTTGATGACCTCAGCGCCGTTGTCCGTTGACCAGATGATTCCTTGGGCAACATCTGCTGCGCTACCGGATCCCCTGTCATCAAGGACTCGCACCGGCATGATTCGAGCATCCGGTGCGACACCTGCGACGCCAATGCCGTTATTGGCACTGGCCGCGATGGTGCCTGCAACGTGAGTCCCATGCCCATGTCCATCAACGCGTCCGGATCCGCCATTCACGATATTGATGCCGGGGCCAAATGAGCCTTGCAGGTCCTCATGGTTGGCAACACCCGTGTCGATCACTGCGACATCGATTCCTTCACCGCGGGTGATTCCCCAGAGTGACTCCGCTTGAACGCGGGTCAAACCCCACAGTTCCCCGCGTCTAACGTCATTAGACGGCTGGATCTCTTGATCCACAGTCGTATCGAAGAGGCTGACAGGGGTGTCGACCTCCACACTAAGCAAGCGTGGATCCTGTTGGCTTTCGAGTACATCTTGGGCGGCGTCGATCCTTCGCATGTGTTCATTTGTCTCCACAACGGGCTTTCCGTCAACGTTGAAGACCGATACGACCGTGACTTTCTCGCGTGTTCCCACCCCCTCAAGAACTCTGGCAACGGGTGCATCAACAGAAGCGTCAGGTTCAGCCCATTCGGAGACCGCTCCAGGGTTGGCACCCGAGCTCACTGGATTTTGGTTAGTTGTTTGTATCGAGGTTGTGGCGTCAACGGGGGTTCCAATCGCAGCGGCAATGAGCACTGCCGCCATGGAACTTCCGGTGAGTAGCCATCCTCGACCTGGATTATTTGTTTTCATGAAATTTATGGTACGCCTCTTTTTCCTTATTTGACAGTGATAACTGTCAAATATAGATCAAGGGAATGTAATGTTTGTGTAAAGCGGTGAAAACTAGTCCTTCATGTGGGCGGTTGTGGCCATCAAAGGCCAGTACTGCTGAAACAATCGCTGCACGCGCGTTTCGCCTCGGCCCAATGAAAATTGCCCAATTCCTACCATGGTGAAAAGCCCTAAATCCGTTGCCGCGAGTGCAGATGCTTGTACCTCTGGTCGAAAAACCCCGGCTCGTTTTCCTTCGTCAAGGTACTTCCCGATTGCTTTCTCGCGCGGAGTGAGAACCTGTTTTTTCAGTGTCTTGAGAAGCTCAGGTTGTGTCTCTCGAAAGGATACGGCTGTTGCAGCGATGTGGCCAACAATCTCGAAATAGGCTGCACCGGAACGCAATCCATTGCGTAACCGATCAGCAAAACTCTCCCCAGGTTTCTGTGAGTCCAGCCAGCCCGTGTACGTGGGCAGACTTTCTATTCCTGCAATAGCGAGCAGAAGTTTCGTTTCATAATGTCTAAAGGCCGTGCGGGGAGATACGCCTGCGCGTTGGGCAACTGATTCGGGCATGAAGTCGCCGTAACCCACTTCGGCCAGTTCATGTGCCGCAGCCGTGGCGAGTGCTTTGTGAATAGATTCATACTGATCACCGCCTCGACGAATTCCTTGACCGGTCCTTAAAGTTTTGGGCATTTCCACAGACTATGTCAGATTGACCATTTGTGACAGTGTTTAGTGTCACAAACTCTGGGCAGGGAAGAGGCGCAGGCTATTGCACGACAATCGCAGGGTCCCGCGAGGCCTAAGTCGTACACTCCTGACGAGGCTTTTCACACTAATGGCGAAGGCGGGTGACAGTGGATCTGATTTTTCCCGGCCTGATCTACCCCGAGCAGGTCTCCGGACTGCCATGGTGGCCATTAGCCGTCGTTGTGATCGCGCTCGTGTTGATCAATATTGTGAATAACCGGGTTGCCCCCCAAACCCACTACCTCATGTGGGCTTTTGCTGGATCTGTGCTTCTGCTCGCCATCGGTTTGCTCGACGGCAATGACTTCACCGACATGGGGCTGGGCTTCGCGTATTTACTACCAGGATTGATCTGGGCGGTGGCATCCATTGCCCTGATCACCCTGGTGTACTTCATTAGTTCAATCTTTCGAAAAAGTCGCGAGGCGTTCGCCGATCAACGCATTGGCGCTATGTCCGGTGGTCGGCTGGCGTTCCAGACCTTGGTTGAAGTTCCCTTCGGCACCGTCATGCTGGAGGAGATCGCCTTTCGCGCCGTGCTCTTCTCCATGCTTGCTCGCAGGTTCGGGGTGATCCCGGCCCTGATCATCTCTTCGGTGATTTTTGGCCTGTGGCACATCCTGCCCAGCATTGGCACCCACGAGAACAACCCGGCGCTGGGCTCCGTGGTGGGAACTGGCCGCCGGGGTGCCGTGTTGGCCGTGATTGCGAGCGTGGTGACCACATCTCTTGCGGGAATTCTCTTTGTGGGCATGCGTATTCTCTCGGGAAGCGTCCTTGCCCCCATGGGCTTTCACTGGGCAACCAACGGCTTGGGATACTTCTTCTCGTGGTTCCTGTTACGACACCGGGCCCGACGCGAACGGCGCGATTTTGGGGGTGAATGACACGCATGTCATTTAACGAATACGATAGCGTCTCTAAAGCACTCGAATCCCACCCGGATCGAGCTGGGTTTCTGGAGGTCGAATACATGTACCACGCCGCGCACGCTGGGGTTAACGATTCTGGTCTGTCCGACCGTGATCGTGGGATTCTGGAATTTGAGCGCCAATGGTGGAAGTACTCGGGGGCCAAGGAAGAAGCGATCCGCGAACTCTTTGACGTGTCCGCAACCCGCTACTACCAACTCATCAACAACTTGATCGACACCCCTGAAGCCCTGGAATATGACCCGATGCTGGTCAAGAGGCTGCGCCGCATGCGTGCAAGTCGGCAACAGGCACGAACCGCAAACCGCGTCAGTTCGTAAATTTTTCCGGTATTCCGGCTTACTATTTGGTGGGTACGTTGAATTCACGTACGGTTCAATGAGGGAAAACTTGCGGAAAGCTCGAATTCATTTCGCTGGAAGGCTGGTGTCACGGTGACTAACGTCTTGAGTTCGCGCTGGGCAGTTCCATTAGTGCTCATTGCAGCGTTAATTGCTGGACTCTTTGTGTCTGCCACGGCTCACGCGGCACCCCGTGCGATTGTGGTGTGGGTGGATGCCCCCTATAAAGATGCAGCATCAGAGTTATTTGCCAAGGGGTATAAAAACCGATCGGTAACGGTGCAAGTCAAGGACATGTCCACGATTGTCACTGATCTACAAAATATTAACCCGGAAAAAGCCCCCGACATCATTTTGATCGACAACGACCAAGTGGGGGAACTGGCCGGTGCCGCGCTCATTACGCCCTTAGAAATCAGTTCCGCTACTTCGAGGGCACTGTCCTCCATTGCCGTCAACGGTTTCAAATATGGCGAATCAATTTTCGGCATTCCCATGCAGCGTCAGAATGTTGCCCTCGTGACAAACGCCACCATGATTCCCACGGCACCCACAACTTTTAAGAAACTCAGTTCACTTGCCCTCAAAACTGTGGCCGATGGCGTTGCCCAAATCCCCTTTGCCCTGCCCCAAGGTCTAGATGGCGATTCCTATTCCACCTATCCGCTATTCGCTGGCCTGGGCGGATTCGCCTACGGTACCAACAGTTTTGGCAGCATCAATACCAAGATCGTGGGGATAAACAACAAGAAGTTCCGCAAGAACCAGTCACAGATTGATGAATGGAACAAGAGCGGACTACTTAATTCCGCGTTGACCGCCGATGAAGCTCGCGCGGCATTTTTGCAGGGGCAGTCACCGTTTTGGATTACCGGCCCTGACGACATTGCCAATCTCCGGACGGTCAACTTCCGGTATCGAATTACGGTGGTGCCGACAATTGTGAAGGGTTTCAGCACTTCACCGCTCATGAAATCGATTGGTTTCGCGGTGACATCCTTCGCCAGTCAACACAAGGTACTTCCGGCTTCGCGTGACCTGGTGACGAACATCAATTCCACTGTCAAAGCGCAGACGACCTTCTATTCCAAATCACCCTACGTTGGTCTGCCCGCGAACACAGCTGCTGCAGCCGCCTCACCGGATCGGGTCCTTCTTGCATTTGGATCCTCGGCAATCGGTGCGCTGCCGTACCCGAATGTGCCCGAGTGGGGAACCACCAGCCTGGCCCTAGGTGGGGCATGGCGGGATTCCACCCGTGGCGGAGATGCGGTCCCGGCAGCCCAGGCATTTGCGGGTGCTCGGGCTCAAGTGATTGCGGCCCAGGCGGCTGCGGCGGCACCCGCCGCGCCAGCTGCACCCGTTATCCCCTGAAATTC
The DNA here is from genome assembly GCA_903896585.1 of uncultured bacterium. Classification (GTDB taxonomy): domain Bacteria; phylum Actinomycetota; class Actinomycetes; order S36-B12; family S36-B12; genus UBA4592. The sequence goes on along the minus strand of CAITYI010000217.1, from coordinate 6,406 downwards.
GCTCAGATCGGGGTTTTGGGGCGGGTATTTCCTCTACGGATTTGCACTCTACCCCCGAGAGTGCTAACTTTTCCGTTAGCACTCTCACCATGAGATTGCTAACCCACAGATCCAGATTCCTGCAGTTTCCGGAAGGAACCCATAACTCATGGCAAAAATGATTGCATTCGACGAAGAAGCACGTCGCTCACTTGAGCGCGGCATGAACGTCCTCGCTGACGCCGTCAAAGTAACTCTTGGACCAAAAGGTCGCAACGTAGTCTTGGAGAAGAAGTGGGGCGCACCCACCATCACCAACGACGGTGTGTCCATTGCAAAAGAAATTGACCTCGAAGACCCATACGAGCGGATCGGCGCTGAGCTGGTCAAGGAAGTTGCCAAAAAGACAGACGATGTCGCAGGCGACGGCACCACCACCGCGACCGTGTTGGCCCAAGCGCTTGTGCGCGAAGGTCTGCGTAACGTTGCTGCTGGTGCAAACCCAATGGGCCTGAAGAAGGGCATTGAGCGCGCAGTGCAGATCGTCACAGACGAACTGCTCTCCATGGCGAAGGACGTAGAGACAAAAGAACAAATTGCATCCACCGCGGCAATCTCCGCAGGTGGCGACATGGAGGTTGGCGAGCTCATCGCTGAAGCCATGGACAAGGTCGGCAAAGAAGGTGTCATCACTGTTGAAGAAAGTCAGACATTCGGTCTCGAACTTGAATTGACCGAAGGTATGCGTTTTGACAAGGGTTACATCTCACCGTATTTCGTGACCGACACCGAGCGCATGGAAACAGTTCTCGATGAGCCCTATATCTTGATTGCGAACTCGAAGATCTCTTCGGTCAAGGACGTGCTTCCTGTTCTTGAAAAGGTGATGCAAAGTGGCAAGCCACTCATGATCATTGCCGAAGACGTTGAAGGCGAAGCCTTGGCAACTCTCGTGGTGAACAAGATTCGTGGAACTTTCAAGAGTGTTTCGGTTAAGGCACCAGGTTTCGGTGATCGCCGCAAGGCCATGTTGCAAGACATTGCAATCCTGACCGGTGGCCAGGTTATTAGCGAGGAAGTCGGCCTCAAGCTCGACACCACCACGCTGGATCTACTGGGCCGCGCTCGCAAGGTTGTTGTGACCAAAGACGAAACCACCATTGTTGAAGGTGCTGGCGATGCTGATCAAATTCAAGGTCGCGTCAACCAGATTCGTGCCGAAATCGACAAGAGTGACAGCGATTACGACCGCGAGAAGTTGCAAGAGCGGTTGGCGAAACTGGCCGGCGGTGTTGCAGTGATCAAGGTTGGCGCAGCCACCGAAGTTGAACTCAAGGAGCGCAAGCACCGCATCGAAGACGCAGTCCGCAACGCAAAGGCTGCTGTTGAGGAAGGCATTGTGCCTGGCGGTGGCGTTGCACTCATTCAGGCAATGAAGGCTGCCGGACCAAAGATCGATGCACTCGGTCTCACCGACGAACAAGCGGTCGGAGCGAACATTGTTCGCGTCGCCGTGAGTGCGCCGCTCAAGCAGATTGCTGAGAATGCTGGCCTCGAAGGTGGAGTTGTTGTGGAGAAAGTCCGCGAACTCCCCGCAGGCCAGGGTCTTGACGCTGCAACCGGCGAGTACGTGGACATGATCAAGGCGGGCATTATTGATCCGGCCAAGGTCACCCGTTCAGCACTGCAGAACGCGGCTTCGATTGCCGCCCTGTTCCTCACCACCGAAGCGGTTGTCGCAGAGAAGCCTGAGAAGTCAGCTCCTGCAATGCCAGGTGGCGGCGACATGGGGGGCATGGACTTCTAGTCCGGGAATGAATGGGACTTTTAAGTCCGGGAATCAAGCCTGACTTTTAAGTCCGGAAATAGGTATTGATGGAAGGGCGGCTCCCGCAGGGGAGTCGCCCTTCTACATGTGTCTGGGAGATAGGTTTACCGCATGGAGTTGACGGGATCGTGGAACTTTCTGGCAATCGATGGTGCGGAAGTTCGATTGAAGAGTGGCAATAGTGGACTGATGAACCTTGATGTAAAAGCGCCCGTGCGCTCGGGAACTCTGCACATTGTCAGTTCAATTGCCACCATCAATTTGGTGTTGGCGCTGGACAAAATAAGAACTGGGAACTTTCTCACCGAAGCAGCGGCCAAAGCTTTTTTTAGTGGCTATAACGCCAAGGATTTGGTTTATGACGCTCAAGGCCCACAGGACGGCAGCGGGTATCAGGTAAGTGGCAGTGCTACCGCAGGTTCACTTGATCTCAGTATCACTCTCACTATTACCGGGGTGAATTCTGCACCACACCCGGAAGTTGAACTCGCGGGTTCGGCGTCATTTGGGAAAGTGCACATTCCGTTGCCGGGAGTTGGCGCTGTCGATGACTTGCAGGTAGATATTGATGCGAAGTTGGCTATTTCACGCCAGAACTAAATCGCGGGCTCAGTGACCAACCAGGCTTTTCACAAAGAGAATCGCCACAACGGCCAGGGCAATCGACAGTACATATCCCATGGAGCGCAAGCGACCTGTTGGCCGCGACCGGGCAATCAAATAACCCACGACCATGACGTAGATGAACAGCGCGCCAAGGGAGATATAAAACGCAGCGTTTCCAAGGAGTAATGCCGGAACCAGCGCGATTGCCGTGACCAGTGCCCCGCCAATGAGTTGTGCGGTGATCAAGCGCCCGGCATGCTCATTGAATTCACTGTTAGCGGCAACTAGCCGGCTCGACATGCGAAACGCCACCTGATGAGCCATGACCAGGCCAATCGATGTCAGAGCAATGGCCCACGCCAAGGAAAACTCAGACTCGGCATTTTCGGTGGGAAAGGCACTGATCACGGCGAGAAGGGACAGGCTGATGTAGAGGGACATGGTGATCCCCTCGCGCCAAATCTCGGCAGCGTGCGAGTCAAGCCGGCCGCTGGCAAGGTGGCGGATCCGTTCCCGGATGGAATATTTCTGGGTAGCCATGGTCTAGTTGCTGGTGAAGTTTCCGGCGTGAATCGACTCTGCGTCCACGATTCGGTAGGAGTAGCCCTGTTCGGCAAGGAAGCGTTGCCGGTGTTGAGCAAAATCAGCATCCACCGTGTCGCGGGTCACCACTGAATAGAAGTGAGCCGTGCGGCCATCCGCTTTGGGGCGCAGGATGCGGCCAAGGCGTTGAGCCTCCTCTTGGCGCGAACCGAATGACCCACTGACCTGAATAGCCACGGTTGCTTCGGGCAGATCCACCGAGAAGTTAGCGACCTTGCTCACCACAAGAAGTGAGATCTCGCCGGTGCGAAATGCCTGGAATAGTCTCTCGCGCTCCTTGATATTTGTTTCACCGGTAATGACCGGTGCTCCCAGGTGCTCACCGAGTTCGGCCAGTTGATCAAGGTATTGGCCGATCACGAGTACTTGATCGTTCTCGTGATACTTCGTGATTTCCTCAACAATCTTTATTTTCTCCGCAGCACTGGCCGCCATGCGATATTTATCTTCGCGTTCGGCAACGGCGTACGCCATGCGATCAGGTTCAGGCATGGTCACTCGAACTTCAACGCAGTCGGCTGGGGCAATGTAACCCTGACTTTCAATTTCTTTCCACGGAGCGTCGTATCGCTTTGGGCCAATCAGCGAGAAGACATCTGACTCGCGACCGTCTTCGCGAACGAGAGTTGCCGTTAATCCAAGGCGCCGGCGCGATTGAATATCCGCGGTGAACCTAAAGATTGGAGCGGGCAGTAGGTGGACTTCATCGTAAATAATTAATCCCCAGTCCCGCGAATCAAAGACCTCAAGGTGAGGGTAAATCCCTTGGCGCTTGGTGGTCATTACCTGGTAGGTCGCAATGGTGATCGGTCGGATTTCCTTTTTTGATCCGGAGTACTCACCGATTTCATCGGGCGTGAGTTCGGTGCGGCGGAGCAGTTCATCGCGCCACTGACGGGCGCTCACCGTATTGGTCACCAAAATAAGTGTTGTTGCCTGCGCGCGATACATGGCGAGCGCACCCACCAGAGTTTTCCCAGCGCCACAGGGGAGGACGACAACACCTGAACCGCCGTACCAAAAACCATCTGCAGCCTCGGTTTGGTAGGGGCGTTCCTTCCACGTGTCGGTAAGTGTGATGCTGTGGCGCTCACCATCGACATATCCGGCAACGTCTTCGGCCGGCCAACCCAACTTCACGAGAGCTTGTTTCAGGTGTCCACGCTCACTCGCGTGCACGGCCACGGTATTTTCATCGATTCTTTTGCCCAGAAGAGGTGCCACCTTCTTGCTCTTGAGGACTTCTTCTAATACGGCAACATCGAGTGCTTGAAGGACCAAACCATTTGCGGGGTCACTGTTAATTTGCAAGCGCCCGTAACGAGACATGGTTTCCGCAACATCAATGAGCAATGCATTTGACACCGGATAGCGGGAATAGCGAATCAGGGTGTCAATCACGCTCTCGGCATCGTGTCCGGCCGCCCGCGCATTCCACAACCCCAATGGAGTCAGCCGGTAGGTATGGATGTGTTCGGGGGCACGCTCCAACTCAGCGAAGGGAGCAATGGCCTTGCGGCAGGCGGTGGAATCGGGATGATCGACTTCGAGGAGCATGGTTTTATCGCTTTGAACAATCAGGGGACCGTCGGTCATGGGCTACTTTCTGTCGCGAGTGATTTCCTCACGGTTTCAGGGCGCGAAGAACATCCAAGAGTAACCCAGCCCGGTGCACCATGCCGCTGGCGGATGCCCACTCGAAATCTGCGTGGGCGCCATCGCCCACCGCCCCCATGCCATCGATCGTGGGTACTCCGGCCGCAGCGGTTAAATTGCCATCGCTGGCACCGCCCACCGCACACTCCGCCAACTCGGGGAGCCCTAGAGTCCGCTGGCTCTTTTGCGCGAGGTTAAAGAGATCAGCGCTCATGGCCGCCTCCATGGCCGGTCGATCAATGCCCCCGATAATCTCAATGCGGACCGGAATTGTGGCCGCGAACGCCCGAATTGCGGTATCAACTCGTTCCTGCTCGGTGCGGTTCCAAGCGCGAACATCGACGGCAACCTCGGCAAGATGTGGCACGGTATTGGTGGTGGTTCCGGCGTGCGCAATGGTGGGAGTGACCGAAGTTCCTTCGGTGGTGTTCCCAAGTCCGGTGGTGAAGGTGATGAACTCGGCAGCCGCAATAAGTGAGTTGATGCCGCGCTCGGGGTCCAGGCCAGCATGGGATGCCATTCCGTGGAACTTCATCAGATAGTTGGAGGTCCCTTTGCGTCGAGTTTTAAGTGCCCCACTTTGTGAGGGTTCCAGCACGATCACGGCACGCGCATTAACAATTGATTCGGCAATTACCCCGCGTGAGCATTGTGACCCGGTTTCTTCATCGGTCGTGAGCAACATGCCGACATGGGAGTTTGAATCGGGGTCAAGTGCGTGAAGTGCCGCCCAACCTTGCACAACACCAGCTTTCATGTCGAAGACTCCCGGTCCGGTGATCCGGTCACCGTTGACCGCAAAGGGAATAGTTTCCAGGGTTCCTTTTGGCCACACGGTGTCCAAATGCCCGAGTAACAAAACATGTGGTTGCGCGGGACCCCAGCGCCACACCGGACGACCATCGTGGTGCTCTACCCGCGATTGACCCGGAAGCCAGTCTTTGCTGAGTCGCTGTGCCAACTCGGTGATTTCTTGGGCAGAATCCGCATCAGATGTGGGGGACTCGCACTCCACCAAGTTCTGCAGAGTGGTCAGCATGGCCTGTTGATCGAATCCATTAGACATGCGAACTCCGCTTCCTCAACCTTCAACCTGATTCACTCGATACGGTTACCCAGTGCTTCAGCATATTGCTCCGGAAATGATCTACGAAGCAGCGACGGCTTTAACTCTGGCCCAAGAGCGCTCGGGTGTGGTGGTACGCGCGTTGGTGAGTGCCCAGGAGAATGAAGTGGCGCGGGATCTATTTGACGCCGTGTGGCCACCCTTGGGTGGCGGTACGCAGGTTCCGCCTAATTTATTGCGGGCCATCACACATGCGGGGGGTTACTGCTCTGCTGCTTTTCTGATCAGTGGCGGTCAAGAAATCCCGGTGGCGGCGGCCCTCGGTATTTTGGGTGTACATGACACCGAGGGTGTCCCACACTTGCACATTCACTCGCACATGGCCGGTGTTCTTGAGGAGTATCGAAATCGCCGGATCGGCACCGCGATCAAGTATCACCAACGATTGTGGGCGCTTCAACACGGCATTGACACGGTCGTGTGGACATTTGACCCACTCGTTGCCCGCAATGCGCGATTGAACCTGGTGAACCTGGGAGTAACTGTTCGAGGATATGAACCGAATTTTTATGGAGCCATGACCGATTTAATTAATGTCGGCGATGAGTCCGATCGGGTTTTCGCTTGGTGGGAATTAACAAGTAACCGAGCTCGAGCTGCGGCTCGCG
>CAITYI010000216.1 GCA_903896585.1 uncultured bacterium | reverse complement strand
GCCTCGTCATGATCTCGATTGCTGACCTGATCAAATACCGTCGACAGCACGAGTCGCAGGTTACTCGAGTTGCTGACGTGTATCTCCCCACTGACTACGGAGATTTCCGCGCCATTGGATACCGAAGCGAGGTAGATGGAACCGAGCACATCGCACTCGTTGTGGGTGAAATTGGTTCGGGAGAAGATGTGCTGGTGCGGGTGCACTCGGAATGCCTGACCGGCGATGTCCTTGGTTCACTGCGCTGCGATTGTGGACCACAGCTACATGCGGCCATGCTCAAGGTTTCCGAGCAAGGTCGTGGGGTAGTCCTATATGTAAAGGGACACGAGGGTCGCGGGATCGGGCTCCTTGACAAATTGCGAGCTTATGAACTGCAAGAGCTAGGGGCGGATACAGTCGATGCCAACTTGCAGTTGGGGCTTCCCGCCGATTCTCGAGACTATGGCACAGGCGCCCAGATTTTGGCTGATTTAGGCGTCCGCAGTATGCGTCTGCTCACGAATAACCCCACAAAACGCGCGGGACTTGAGGGATACGGTTTGTCAATTGTTGAGCGAGTACCGCTTGTTGTTCAACCCAATGATCACAATGCCACTTACTTATCCACCAAGGTGGACCGCATGGGTCATGACTTCGCCGAATAACCACGGAAATCCCGAAGGCGGCCCCTATGACTGGTACCAGCGAGCGCAAGAATTACTAAACTCTGGAAATAGTAACGCTGCCGCTATCCTGTTTGAGCGTGTCCGCCAAGAGGATCAATCATCAGCGGTCCTAGAAGGTTTAGGTCGGGCATTGTTTGATGCAAAGCAATACGAGCGAGCCGCGGCGGTTCTTGAGGAGTTAATCAGCCGCTCTCCCGATAATGATTATGCACACTTCGCATTGGGTCTCGCGTTGTGGAGAATGCAAAGATTTATTCAGGCACGGGATCACTTGGCCATGGCGTTTGTCATGCGGCCGTCTCGATCCGAGTATGGAACATCTCTTTCACAGGTGAAAGCCACTTTGCGCATGAGAAAACTGGAAGGTCTCCCTCTTGAAGGCCCTATCCGTGGTCAGGATTCACTGTGAAGTCGCTCGCTTTGCAATTTGACGCGATCTTGTGTGATCTAGATGGAGTTGTCTACCGAGGTAAAAACGAGTTACCGGGGGCTGCAGAGACTCTTAACGCGATTAGGAAATTGGGGGTGAAATGTGCCTTTGTCACGAACAACGCCTCGCGTACCCCCGCAGAAGTTGCTGATCATCTACGTGAGCTGGGGATCAGTGCACAACAATCTGAAATTGTTACATCTGCACAGGCGGGGGCCCAGGTGCTCACCTCGATGGTGCCGTTAGGTTCAAAAATCTACGTCGTTGGAGGAAATGGAATTGATGTCGCGCTCCGCGAAGTTGGACTCAACCCGGAGCGAAACCCGGCAGATTGCATTGCAGTTTTGCAAGGTTTCGGCCCTGCCATCGAATGGCGACACTTGGCGGAGGCTTCATATCTCATTCAATCGGGAGCTGCGTGGGTTGCAACGAATTCCGATCTCACCTTCCCCACTGAGGATGGGCTGGCGCCCGGAAACGGATCACTCGTCCAGGCTGTTGCACATGCCGTAAGGCGGGAGCCAGACGGACTAGGTGGAAAACCGGCGCCAGCATTAATCACCCTTGCGATTGATCGTCTGGGATCACACAACCCACTAATGGTGGGAGATCGCTACGACACCGACATAGCTGGTGCGCGTGACTTAAGTATTGACACGTTGCTTGTTCTCACCGGTGTTGCAATTCCAGAGGATGTTTGGAGATCGGGAATCCGTGCCACCTACCTTGGCGAAAGCATCAGAACATTGATGGATCCCTACCCAAACTGCAAAGTTGAGAGCCACCGAGCAACGTGTGCTGACGCACGAGCCATTTTCGATGCTGACGGTATTCGAGTAACTGCTTCGGGTGGGACGTTCATTAATCGTTTGAGGGCTGCTGATGCCCTCAAATGGGAGTTAGTTCCTTCTGTTGGTTTATCTAAGTTTACTAGTGGAGAAATTGCCCTAGATCTGGGTAAT
>CAITYI010000215.1 GCA_903896585.1 uncultured bacterium | reverse complement strand
GTGCTTGCTTCCACCGAAGTTATGGAAGTAGCGCCACAGGACGAACTTCTTGGATCTGGGGCTGCTTCGTCTAGGGTATATTCCTTGGGCCAAATTGGCCCCGGTGGTGGATACATCTTTCTGACTCCTGAGTCGCCTGGAAACCCTACAGGAAAATACTTTGAAGTTGCACCAATAGGGTGGAGTGGCGTTGGGACACCGGATGCCAAGGCGAAGTATTGCGTCGGTGACACGGATGTTCCTGGCACTGACGGGAGTTTGATTGGTAAGGGTGCTGCGAACACAGCTGCGATGGCAAAATCCGTCGAATGCAACTCTCCTGCTGCGAAAGCGGTTCAGGCGTACTCCGGTGGCGGTTACACGGATTGGTTTTTACCGTCCTTCGATGAATTGTTGCGGATGACTGAATTGTTGCGGATGACGGCATCCGTGAGAAACACTGACCGCTTCGGTCTTGGAAGAGGCGATTACTGGACTTCGAGTCAGAATCAGGCAGTAGCACCAGGCACTGCGTGGAGCATTACTACTTACAGCGGGAATTTGGCAAAGACCAGCAGCGAGCTTCGTGTTCGTCCGGTCCGGTCTTTCTGATACATTCACCAGTCTTCCTGTTGAGCGCTTTCAGTTATTGATTTCATATTGACGTCTAAGTTGGTAGGTCTTGTAAGTGGTAGGTCTTGCGGTCACTCGCCGATTACATCCGAGTCGCTGCACCACAACCGGCGGTGCAAATCAATGGTCGTTGCCGAACACGTACCTCCCGTCGAGGATGCTCGTGAAGAAGAAGCTAACTGCGTTGTCATGTTGAGTCCGGAAGCGACACGTCCTTCAACACGTCCTTCAACACGTCCTTAAACACGTATCGACAGTCGGCAAGGTAGGCCTTTATCGCACTTTTATATTCATCTCACCCGGGTAAACTACTCACATGAATTCGGTTTAGGGCGAGATTGAATTACCGAACAACCCTCGCTCACTTTGAGTGGTGCAGATGCAAGGAATAGTTTCTAGGAGGGGAAGCGCGCAATGCACTCATTGATTAAGTCCCCAGGAATTGTGGTTGGTCTTGTGGCTGCGGCGGCGCTGGTCTAGTCGGGCTGTGGGTCGAGCACTGCGAGTACTGAGCCGGGCGTAGACAACACCGTCAAGGGCGATTACTCCGAATAAAGTATAGCGATGACGGGGGAAGTGCATTTGTATGAAATTCGTCATGGCAGTGGAGAAATACTCGGAGATGATGGCCGGAGGCCGTGAACATTAGATCAGAGTTGGCCCATATGAGCGATTCTGATTGTCTAGGCTTCGCCTATTCCCCTCGGTGGGTGCACTACGGCGTTCACCACTATATTGACGCCTTGGGCTGCACCGGGTAGCTCTGATCTCTTGACATTGGGAGCTTTCAATGATCATCGGAGTCCTCCACGAGGCACTTCCCGGGGAGACCCGGGTAGCCGCCACGCCCACCACCGTCGAGAAACTGATAGAGCTCGGGTACGGCGTTGTGATCGAACCAGGCGCCGGAGCCGCATCATCGTTCTCCGATGATTCGTACATTGCCGCGGGTGCATCGATCGGAGATGCCGCCACCGCAGACATCGTCTTCGGAATAAATGCGCCGTCAGCTGCGCAACTTGATCGACTCCGCGAAGGCACGACCCTCATCTCTTTGATCAGCCCAGCGCTCAACCCTGACCTGGTCGCGGATCTGGCGCGCCGACGCATCACCGCACTGGCCATGGATGCCGTACCGCGGATCTCGCGCGCCCAGTCACTGGATGTCCTCAGCTCAATGGCCAATATCGCGGGTTACCGTGCGGTGATCGAGGCCGCAAATGCCTTCGGTCGATTCTTCACCGGGCAGATCACGGCTGCCGGCAAGGTGCCTCCCGCCAAAGTGCTCGTGGTCGGTGTGGGTGTGGCGGGCCTGGCTGCCATCGGTACTGCCGGCGGCATGGGCGCAATCGTGTACGCCACGGACCCGCGCCCCGAAGTTGCCGACCAGGTGGTGTCCCTCGGTGGCAAGTATCTGGAAGTTGCTGCCGCTGACGTTGAGGTCTCGTCAACCGGCTATGCCAAGGAAATGTCCGACGACTACAACGCGCGCGCCGCGGCCCTCTACGCCACGTGGGCCCCAGACATCGACATCATCATCACCACCGCATTGATTCCCGGACGCGCGGCCCCAATCCTGATTACCGCCGAGATGGTCGCGAGCATGAAGCGCGGCAGCGTGATCGTGGACATGGCCGCCGCTAATGGTGGCAACGTTGAGGGCACGGTGAAGGGCGAGGTCGTGGTCACGGCCAATGGAGTCACGATCATTGGTTACACCGATTTGCCGGGCCGCCTCGCGGCGCAGGCCTCGCAGCTCTTTGGCACCAATCTTGTCAACCT
>CAITYI010000214.1 GCA_903896585.1 uncultured bacterium | reverse complement strand
GCTGCCAGTTGCCGCTTCCGAAACATTGCGATTAATCTCTGCTGTTGTGGCGGCCTGCTCTTCAACGGCGCTGGCAATGATTCCAGAGATCTCATTCATCTTGTTGATGATGGCGGTTATCTCCTCAATTGAGGTCAAAGCCCCCTTCGCATCCGCCTGCATGACGCTAATGCTTCCGCCAATTTCTTCGGTGGCTTTGGCCGTTTGGCGGGCCAACTCTTTGACCTCGTTGGCCACCACTGCAAAGCCTTTACCCAACTCGCCCGCGCGTGCCGCTTCAATGGTGGCATTGAGCGCTAGCAAATTCGTTTGTTCTGCAATGCTAGAGATAACCTTCAAGACATTGCCGATTTCCATGGTACTTTTACCCAACTTGGACATTGTTTCGTTGGTGCTTTTGGCCACATCAACCGCTTGATTGGCAACGGTTGAAGCTTGTACGGTGCTCAATGAAATCTCACGAATGCTGGCACTCATCTCCTCAATGCCGGTGGCAACCATCTGCGTGTTGCTGCTCATCCTGTCGGCGGCATCAGCCACGACCTTGGCCTGAGCAGATGTTTCTTCTGCATTGGAGCTCATTTGCATGCTGACAGCGGCCAATTCTTCGGACGAGCTGGCAACCGATGTGGAGTTGGCGCCAATGGCTTTGAACGACTGTTGCAAGTTGGTTTGCAGCACTTGAATGGCCTTGGCCATTTCGCCTATTTCGTTATTCAGGTTTGTGTTTTCAACGCTCGTGTTGAGTTTGGAGTCAGCCATTTCAAGAATAGTATTTTGCAGGCTTGCAAGCGGCCGCTTGACGGATTGCAAAACGACATAAACAACGAGGCTAGAAAAGAAAACAGAAGCACCAAGCAAGAGCATCATGAAAAACTCCATCTGGCTTAATTCAGCCTGGTTCTTTGTGACATTTTTCTTGGCGTTAGTTGCTTTTGTATTGCTGACTTCAACTACTAATTGGGCAACATCAGCTAAAAGTGCTCGATATTCTGGGTTATTCAATATTTGAGTCGCTTGTACCGATGAGTCTTTTCCAAGCTCAATTTTTACAAGTTTGTCTAAATACAATTTATAAAGTTGATCAACTTTGGGGGTAATCGAAGCTAATTTTGCTTTTGTTTCTTTGTTTGCTTCTGTGTTTCGAATGGTGAGATCTGACTCTTTAAGATCTTTTTCTATCACAAGCTTTGCCTTGGCAATGCGTTCAGAGGATCTCTTAATGCTTTCTGCGTCATTGCCGTAATGAGACAATCCCAATCTATTGGCGTCGCGCGCAACATTCTGCACATAGGTTGCTGTTTCATTTAGCAGTTTTACCCCAATCAAGTCCCGTTCGTACAAACCATCAATGACATCGTGAATTTTCGCGAATGACCAAAATGCCATGCCACTCAGTGCAACTGAAAACAAAATGGTGATAGAAAAACCGACAATCAATTTTGTACTGAGATTGAATTTTTCAATAGATTTAAGTGCAAACACGTTAAATTCCCCAAGTAAATATGAAGGATGAGTGAAATCTGGCTTTAGCAATTGCAACGCCATGCTAGCAGCTCGAAATTACCTTGCTACTTTTATATAAATTTATACGATATTTATCAGCTACATTGACGAGGATTAACCCTTGGATTCTGTTTTATTGTTGTCTAGATGATCGGCAGTGCTGACTGTATGGGCTAGACCCTTCCTTTGTTCTCGAATTATTTGAAGCCAAGCCAGCGCCCCAACAACGTAACCGCACACCATGAACCTTATCGACTGGGTCGGCTCTGTGGCCGCCATCTTGACCACCGCCAGCTTTGTGCCGCAGGCCTGGCACACCTTCCGCACCCGCGATGTGAGCGGTATTTCGCTGAGCATGTACAGCTTGTTCACGGCGGGCGTGG
>CAITYI010000213.1 GCA_903896585.1 uncultured bacterium | reverse complement strand
CGTGAATCGACGTGAATTCCGCAGAAGCCCGCTTGAATCATGGCATCAATGTCACTGGGATCGGGAATCTCCGGAAGGGCAGCCATCCAGGTGCTGGCAGCGGTGTTCTTGACCGCACCGTAACTCCAGCTCTTGCTTCCGTTTTCTTGAGTGAGAGGGAACCAGAAAGGACCGTAGTCATCAAGGTCAAGAAGCGGTCCATTCTCGGGGTATTGCAGGTATGGGAGTTGCAAAATTCCACAGGATTCAGGAATAGCCGCGTTGATCGCATCGGTGTAGTTCTTGGCTTGGGTTGCTTCCTCCGTTGTTTGGGCAGCGCTCACCTTGTAGTTGTTGGCAAAAGGCATGACCGAGTTGACAAATGTTGCGGCGATTCCTCCAGCAGCAATCGTGAGCGCGATGCCACGCTTGGTAAATCTGCTCAACACGATTCCGGCAGCGAGAACGGCAAGTAACAAAATCACTGGGAGGAATCTGTTCCACGCTCGGATCTGAGCGGTGACAATTCCAGCGAACAGGTAATTCAATCCCCACGGAATGAAGAACAAGGTTGACACCGTGAGCAGGTAAGTGACAAAGGGAAGTTGCGTGGTTGACTTCTTCCAGCTGGCGTTGCGGGCGCGCATCAGCAACCCAATGATCAACAGCAGAAAAGCCACCGCGGTGACAATTGTGCCGAAGTTTGTTGGCGCTCGATTTTCAAATGCAGGTGCTGCATTGATGGCATCGGTAATTGTTGAGTTGTATTTCTCGAGAAAACCAAAGGTGAAAACGGGTGCTGGGATTAGCGCGGCGGCGACTATGCCGGCAAAGAGAACCGACTCGTACGGGAGACGTTCACTTAATTGGGCGTATGGGGGAGCACTCATTGTTGTGAGAAGTCCGGGGAGGAAGCCAGCAATGATGAGGAGCCCGGTTCCCACGATTGGAATGAGTCCGGCAACTAGGTCTTTAGCCCGGTCGCCTTGACCAAAGCGCCAGACGACCGCTGCACTCATGAGAATCAGAGCGAAAATCGCGTAATACACCCCCGTCCAAGCGGTGATAACAGCCAGGAAAGCAACGCCCACGAGGCGAGGCGAGGCGCGATTTGCGACCGCTCGTTGAAACCTACCTGTCCCAATTAGCAGTGCCAGAATCACTCCCGTCACCACGGAGTAGTTGGTGGCTAAGTAGGTGTGACCGAGGCCTCGACCCCAGTGATAGGGGATCACTGCGAACGCTGTGGCCAACATGATGGCAATCACGCTACGTGAATTCACCAGTCTCAGGGCAACCACTGCGAATGCAGCGGTCACGGGGAAACTCAGAAACAACATCAAGTTGACACCGAGAAAAGGGTTTCCTGAGATCACGTTTATCACTTTGCTGAATAGGTTTGTGGTGATGTCGAGTCCAGGGAAGTAATTAATGTTCATTCCGAGCGGATAGCCGTATTCGGTGGTTGGGGTGTAAGAAAAGATCTCCCAGTTGTCCGCAGCGACATATGTGCTCAACATGTCTCCGGCCGCCCAGGGCTGGGTGAACTGACTCGCAATGGGCACAAAGACATAGAGAATCAGCACGGTGGTGAGCGCAGCGGCGATCCCGGCATCCTGAAGAATTGCTCTGGCGGAAGTTCTGGACATTACGGTAAATCTAGTCGGCTAATGCACGCGATACCTGCATCAGCGGGAAAAGCAGAGTTACTGGCGGCAGGCCAGGAGAAGTCAATGCACTGGGGATCACCTGCAGGCAGATTGTTTTCATTCAATGATTCGAGCATTGTGG
>CAITYI010000212.1 GCA_903896585.1 uncultured bacterium | reverse complement strand
CTGCAATGGTCGCGACCTGACAAGTTATTCAGGTGCCCAGTGGGTGGCAATGACGGACACGTTGTTGGAGTATGCGCAAGATAACGCCTTGAAATTGATTAGATCGACTGAAACTGGTGCCTGCAACGCCTTTTCAGTTTTTGTCTCAAGTGCGGTGACACCAGAAGTTGTTGATGCTCTCCGAGCCGCTGTCCCTGATTCACTTGAGCTCGTGCAATGAAGACGGCAACTAAGTTTGTTTCGGAGAATGCGATCTACCTGGTTTTTCTAGGGATTCTGGCGCCCATAGCAACAATCACGAGTTACGTCTTTGGTCTCAACGCAATGTTCAAAGGACAGTCGACAAGCATTGTTGTTTCATTTGTCATTTTTGGACTTTCATTAGTCCTGTGGCTTGTCTACGGTCAGACAACCCCACCTAGCAAACTTCTTTTTGTCTTTCTGCTCTTGAGTATCTTGGCTTGGGTGTTAATTGCGTTACTTGTCTGGAGGGATGGTGATTCATTTGCATACACCACCTTTACCGCGCCCTTGATTTACGCAATGGTCTTGATCAAGCCACCAAACTTAAAGTGGGCATTTACCGCAGGCGATGCATTTGTAGTTGCCTTAGTCCTCATTTCAGTCGCAAGTCATGTTTTGCACCTGACGGGAATTCATCTGTATCCAAATGCATTTCCCAGTCGACTACCGGAAATATTTTGGGGACTGGGTTTCGAGAATCGATGGGAAGGTCCATTTGCGAGTACCAGTGATTCAGGCCCTGTCGGTGCCTTTGTTCTCTTCTACGGGCTCATGCGGTCAGGAAAACTACGGACCGCTTTAGTCGTATCTGGCATCATCATGCTTGCGGTGAGCACATCGTGGACTTCCATTTACTCTGCTTTGATCGGAGTTGTTATTCTCGTGTGGTTCGTGCCCCAATTCCTTGGGGTTAACGTAACTTCTGGGCTAAGGGTACTGCTCACAATATCTGTGTCCACTGTTTCGATTATTTATGTCATGCTTTTTGATCCTACATTCAATGGTCGTGTTGGAATTTGGTTGGACTACCTTGAGGTTTGGCTTGCAAATCCCATATTGGGTGTTGGCACAAGCGGTTTAGTAGAAATGTATGGTGCGGAAATCATTACGCACCAACATGGTCATAACTACTACATCGACATCTTGGCAAGGCACGGCATGGTTGGCTTCCTCATTACGATCCCCGTGTTGATTGTGGGGGGTGTAATTGCATTCAAGGCGGGTCGAAGAGGTCTATTTGCAGCACCTGCGCTCTTTGTTGTCTTTTGTGCCGCCATGATTGGAGAGACTCTCGTAGACTGGCGTTCACTTGGCTACGTCCTTATGGAGTTACTTCTCATGACACTGATCAGTGCGAGTTATATGCAGACGCAGCGAAATGGGTCGCCTAAGGTCGTGCACATTGGCTAGCGTAAGTCGATTCCGGGGTGTTATTGGCTCTGGTATTGTCAACATTGCATTAGTTGTTCTAGCTCTGTTCTGGGCCGTTGCTCGTTCTGGTACAGGTGTCTACCCTGCATTAGATTGGTATCTCCCGATTGTTGCGAAGTGGCCTGAGCGCTCAACAGCCGAATTTGAAGGTTACCTATCAGACAGTCCACTTGGAATAATTCTCGCGAATGCACTAGGGGCAGAGAGCGAGCAAGGTTTTCTCATTCTGTCCTTCATCACTTCAGTGGCTAGTTTGATCGGACTAGCTGTATGGGTGGCACTTCAGGTTGAAACAGTGGAAAAGTGGCGAGGAGCTCGTCTTGCTGTGCTGGCGCCGGTCGGAGCCGTTCTTTTTACATGGATCGGATCTTATGACGCCTTTACGGTGGCATCATGGGCGATCGTACTTTTTGCATGGAGTTACGGAAGCAGATTGGTATTTATCCTCAGCGGGGCTTTGCTGGGTTTTCAACATTTTGAACATGCTGTCTTTGGAGTTGTGATTCTGACGATTGTTTGGTTTGCATTAAAGGATTGCTTACCCATCCGGTTTAGCCAAAGGAATCCCGCGTGGGTCCTCATTGGACTGATTGCAGGAAGGCTTGTGCTGGAAGCAATTTTTCGAATGTCAGGGGAGTCGGGAAATGGCAGAAGCGAATGGATTATCAGCTTTATTGTGGAGTGGAATAAGACTGGTCTGAACATTGCGCCGCAACTATTGTGGTCGCTCTTTGCTGGCTCCTGGATTGTAGTTTTTCTTCTCATATTGTCTAGATGGAATAAGAGATTTATTCTCTATTTTGCTGCAGCTTTTTCGGTTGGCATGGTTGCTTTGCTTGCCAGTGGAGATCGTCCTCGTGTTTTCATTTTGGTCTTTTTTCCGGCATTCTTGCTAATGATTGTTGCTCTATTCAGTAGCGGCGATATTAGTCTTCGGGAGAAAAGAATGGCTGAGATAATTGTTTGGATGGCTCCGCCATTGATCTTTTGGGGTAAAGAAGTAGCAAACACAAATGTCATTGATCTTGGAACAATGCTTATTCAAAGAATGTAAGTCTGATCACATGCGGCACGAATTACTGTGGGTAAATCGAGATCTAATGCGGAGCTGACTAAGTCGATTTTTGCGCTTCTTGTATCCAGTAGAAATAGCGCATTGTTGTGAAGGTAGCAAGAAAAGGCAAATTGACAAGGGAAGTCGTCGGCTTCAAGTGCGCAATAGGTGTAATTAGGTCCGAGCGCGCCGGATGCACTACAGACTTAATTCGACGACGCAAACTCCACCCTGACTTCGTGCCCCGCCCGTAAATCTCCTGGTCCGAGATTCCATACATGCGGCACCGAATTTTGACTTCAGCCCAACTTGTTTTTCCAACCTCGGAAACTTTGGCTGATGAAATGGCAAATTTCGACCCGTATTTCCTAATCCAGCGCTCGCATAATTCGGAGTCATCGGAATAGACGGCTGTTGGATCGAAGGGGTCCGTGCGAAGCAAATAACCTTTGAAGAGAGTCGGAGTGCCAATTACGTTGATTAGCCCTGGCCTAAATCTGCCTTGCCGCCACGCATTGAGGCCATTTGCAATAAAGCCTTTGCCTTGGATGTGTGTTTGTGCGCTCACTCCATCAGCATTGTGACTCACTAAGTCGTGGATCATTTGGACAAGTGCACCTTTAGGCATCACGTTGTCCGACCCCATATTGAGAACTAGCGCGCCGTTGGACACTTGGATTCCCATGTTTCTTGCCAGTCCAAGTCCGAGCCCAGGATCATCAATGAGGATGTCAGCGTATTTCTCTGCAATCTGTCGCGTCCCGTCGGTCGAGTGAGCGTCAACGACAATTAGTTGACCAACTTTACTGTCTCGAATGGATTCTAGGCAGTCTTGAATAGACGCAATAGAGTTCCAAGTACAAACAATTGCTGATACATCTGAGGGGATGAATGGTGTTTGCATTAGAGACCAAGGAGAGAGGCTTGATTTTCAAAGTCTGGTACTTTTGCCCTGATTTCCTCAAATGTTCCTTGAGCTGAAATTCTACCGTTGTGTAGGTATATAAGTTGATCCACGGAACGGATCGTTGCCAATCTGTGGGCCACAGTAATGGTTGTGACTTCTCCTTCAAGCTCCTGAAGAGTTTCGACAATTGCGCGTTCAGTTTCGGAGTCGAGCGAACTGGTTGCTTCATCAAGAACTAGGAGCTTTGGTTGCGTGTACAGCGCTCGGGCAATCCCTAGTCGCTGGCGTTGACCCCCACTCAACTTGAATCCACGTTCACCAATTTTCGTCTCTAGACCCTCCCGGTTCTCCAACAGGAACTCTGCGAGGTGTGCTCGTTTCAATGCACTCCACACAAGGTCATCGTCCACAGCATTCTTTGGCAACCCGAGCGCCACATTGTCTCGGACTGTCCCTTCCACAAGTGCTACTGCCTGGGGAACATAAGAAATCGCTCCCGGCCACTTATCGATAGCCTGGCGTGGGGTCACTCCGCTAATGGTGACACTCCCTGAATCAGGCTCAAGCACCCCCAAAATAACGTCCGTCAAGGTTGATTTGCCCGCACCAGTAGAACCTACGAAAGCAATGGAAGTTCCAGCGGGAACGGTGAATGTAGCCTGTGCGAGTGCTGGGGTGGCCGCCCCTGGGTAGGTAAGCGAAGCATCCATAACCTCAACAGTGGCATCAAAGCCTGGAAATCCCGCTTTTACTTGAGCATGGATTGCTTCCGCAGTGACACGCACAGCTCCTTTGGATGCAATTTTCGAGTCGGATCTCTGAAGAACATCAAACATGTAGTAGGTCGGTTGAGCCATGACACTCGCATTGCGCAACGAGATCCCGGCACCTTGAAGTCTAAGCAATGAAGGCATGAGTCGCGATCCGGCTGCGAGGAACAAGGCAACGGTCGCGGCCGCGGCGGCCCAATCTTTGGTCAGGAATTGAACAACACCCAGAAGGAGAACACCAAAGTACAGAGCAATTTCGAGAACATACTTCGGAATTTCCATTATGAATGAGTTTGAGGCGCTTGCTCCGGCATAGCGCCCTACTAGGGATTCATATCTATCGATATACAAGTCACGCCGGTTAAGGACGGTGGTTTCCCGGTACGTGACTAAGGCTTCGGAAACCGCGGTTAAAGTGTCAATGGAAGTGTCCGTGACTATCTGGGCATTGCGTGCGGTCCACCTTCCTAAGGTACGGTGCAGAATCAGCACAATAATGCCGAAAAAGACCCCGCTCGCAGCAGTCAATACTGGATCGTAAATAAGAAGCGTCAATCCAATAATTGTGAAGAGGAAAACCTCGGCTGCAATGGTGATGGTAGAACCTAAGAGAACAACCATTGCGGCGCTAGCACCTGCGCCAAGAGCATATGTTGCTTCAGAAGTTGTCCAGCGTTGCACAAAACTCAAGGGCTGGCTCAAAAACTCACGCGCTAGTCTAGCCGAGAGATCTGCTTGGCGGTTTGCCAGAAAACGAATTATTCGCCGACCCAGTATTGCGGAAAGAACGGTCTTGGAAATAAGAATAATGACAGCAGATAGAGCAAGCACAACGCTCAGTTGCGAAATTGTGAGCGTTCCCAAACCAATTTGGTCAAACCCGTTGGTGACCCAGGTGGGTAAATCATTTACACCGATTCCTGAAACCGCAACCGCAGCGAGCAACCCAATGAGCGCGATACCAACAAGATCCAAAAGTCCTAAAGAGATCTGTATCCCTGCGACCAAGTACAGCAGGCGCTTCTTACCCGAGTTAAGCATGGAAATGGATTTACTTATTGCGCCAGGAATAGATGCTTGTGGGAAGTCCACAAGATTTAGCCCACCATGAGAGTTATCCGGTTCGAGGCTGGTGACCGGCGATTGCGACATGCTATTAGCCTACTTTCATGCCAGTGCTCGGTCTCTTTGTCGGTGTGGTGAGTCACCCACAAACTTCTTTTGTGCTAAATCAGGGTCCGGAAGGGCTTGCAGCACTCCTTAGCGAGACATTAGACCGCAACGGATGTGTGACTAAATACGTCGTGAATGTCGACAATGCCTTTGACAAGTCAGGTATCAAACCTGGCCGTTCCGTTTATACCAACGGTATCGCCGAAGAAGTCCGACTTGAAACAGTTTGGAATAGATTCCTAGGAGTGAATGCCGGTCTTCCTGGCCTTTTCAAGCACTTTGCGCGTTGGCTGCGGGTTCAGTCATTCCGCTGGCGTGAGCCTAATATATCTGAGATCCGCAGACTAATTAACATCGAGCTATCTCACACTCAACTAATGAAGCAGGGTCTGGAATCAGGAGCTGAGTGGGTATTGATTTTGGAAGATGACGCCAGCGCGGAGAACATTGACGACCTAGCCACAGGACTAGACGCTCTCATGCGCAGTGATCAATCAACACTTTTCATTAATCTGTCGAATTCATTCAGTATTGCAGAACTCGGAATAAGTCACTTATTAACTCTAAGCACAGCATTGGCGTGGGCGGGTACGACTCCTCGAGCGATCATGCAATCTAATAAACCTGCCACAAACACTGTTTGCGCGGTTTTGTATCGTCGTGATTTCCTTGAGCACTTGGTTACCGAGCTTGATTCCATGCCAATAGAGCCGGTTGTTCCTATTGACTGGCGACTGAATCAGGCGCTCATGAACATGTGGCAGAAAGGCCTTGTAGGGCCAGGAGATTGCTGCTTTATTGACCCAGCTCCAATTGTGCAACTTTCCATGCATCAGTAAGGCAGCTCTACCTGCCATAATGCCCATGTGAAATCCATGGAGCGATTAGTCAGCGGAGTCGCGGGGAAGTTTGGGCTCCAAGTGTCTAGAGTCAATCCGCGTGAATTGCGACTCCCAGTTGAAGCTACGCCTCGAGACCGTGAGCTCATTGGTTCGTTAGCGCCTTTCACCATGACATCCCCCGAGCGCCTGTGGTCGCTCTTAGGCGCTGTACGCCATGTCGTTGATCTTGGTATTCGGGGTGACTTCGTGGAATGCGGAGTCTGGCGCGGAGGCAGTGTCATGGCCATGGCCTACGAACTCCAAACCTTGGGCGTCACTGATCGAAAAATCTGGCTTTATGACACCTTCGCAGGCATGACAGCACCCACCAATATTGATATCGAGGCTGGAACTGGGGTGCCGGCTGACTCCATACTGCGATCTACGTCTGTGGAAGATGGTAACAATGTTTGGTGCGTTGCAGGACGCCCTGATGTCGAAGCTAATGTTCGCGCAACTGGCTACCCGTTCAGCAATTTCGTATTTGTTGAAGGAGATGTCGCACAGACTCTTCGCGTTGAGGCACCGCAGGCGATTAGCGTGCTGAGACTAGATACGGACTGGTATGAATCAACTCGAGCCGAACTGGAGGTCCTGTATCCACTTCTCAGTGTGGGAGGTGTCTGCATTTTTGACGATTACGGACATTGGCAGGGTGCTCGCAAGGCTGTTGACGATTACTTCACAATGCTTGGTCACCGCCCTTATATGCACCCCATTGACTATTCAGGTCGCGTCCTAGTAAAGACAGAGCCTCATGAAACCTGAAGAGGAGGCTTCGTTGGCTGCTGACGGTGACCGCTATCACTTGGTAAATCACGAGGGAATCGGAACTATCGCCGACCCAGTATTCAACCAACTTGAGCTGTTGCACAAGCTGACTCCATTGCAGTCAATTCTTGAAATTGGTTGTACCACTGGTTTTCGATTGGAAAAGGCACGCAAGTCATTTGGTGCTCATTGCTCGGGTCTGGATATCTCCAAGGCAGCGATTTCAGAGGGAAAGAACCTATACCCGAAATTGGACCTTCAAGTAGGTGTAGCTCCTCAGGATTTGAGCAAATGGCAAGGGCAATCCTTTGACGTCATTGTCGTAGGTCACTTGCTGTACTTGCTGCCCCGTGAAGATCTCTTTTGGTTTGCGGCTTGGGTTGACAGTCTTTTGAAAGTTAATGGTCACGTGATTCTGAATGACTTCTTGTACCCGATTGATTCTCAATCCGCATACGTGCACAGCAACCAGCTCAACGTGTTCAAAGGTGATCTTGTTGACCCTTGGACATGGAGCCCCCGCTACTTTTTGGTTGGCAGGGATGTGTATCCGCTGGCCGGCAATGCAACTACACAGAACGATCCTCGAAATTGGCAAACAGTAGATACGGTCCGAAAGTTGCCCATTGAGATTGCATATCGACAGGTTTCACCCCCACGTTCAGTACATGCGGATCCTGCCTCCCAATGAACCCCACTCAGTCTGAAGGGAGCATTAGTAAAACTAATGGCGAAGCACCTTGGTTAAGTGTGGTAACGGTTGTCCGCAACGATAAACAGGGCCTCTACTCAACAATTAAGTCTCTTTCACAACAAGAGTTAGCAGGTGTGCAATTTGTAGTGATCGATAGTTCAGAACAGAGAAATGAAGTGCCGGAAATCATGAGTCATTTCCAGAAAATTAATTGTGAATACACTTGGGTACCACCCCAAGGGATCTACTCGGCCATGAACGCTGGGCTCAATCTTTCACAAGGTGAATACATACTTTTTGCCAACGCGGGCGATGACTTTTATGCGCCCTCAACGATTAAGCAGTTGCGTGACTCTGTCGAGAAATCCCGCGCGACATGGATTGTTGGTCGAGTCTGCATTGTGAGCAGGTCTGGAGGACAAGTCCTGACACCAATATTGAATTACAAGCGCGAGAAAAAGTCTTTGTTTGCCAGGGGGAAATTTCCCCCGCACCAAGCGACACTGGCGCGAACGAATTTATTAAAGTCGTTAGGCGGTTTTTCACTTCAATATCCAATAGCCGCGGATTATCACGTTGCGTTGCAAATGAGCACAATAGAGCCTCCTCTTATTCTGGATCAGGTACTTATGATCTTTAGGGAGGGTGGAACGTCCACAGACAACTGGCAGCAGTCATTCAAGGAATTCCATCAGGCTAGATGTCAAGTGTTCCAGCCTGAGGGGATTG
>CAITYI010000211.1 GCA_903896585.1 uncultured bacterium | reverse complement strand
GCTCATGTTTCCCCCGATCATCGAATTGTCATTGTGGAGGATTCCGCGGAACTCAATCCAATCCATGCACACGTGGTGCGAATGCAATCCAGATTGGCAAATGTGGAGGGTGCCGGTGCAATTACCCTGCGCGACCTGGTGCGCACCTCCCTTCGAATGCGCCCCAACCGAATTGTGGTGGGCGAAGTACGTGGTGCTGAGGTCGTGGAACTGTTGAGTGCACTCAACACTGGGCACGAAGGCGGCTGCGGCACCGTTCATGCGAATAGTCCCACTCACGTTCCAGCGAGGTTGGAGGCTCTTGGCCTCACGGCGGGACTCGATCGAACCGCACTGCACGCCCTGATGGCGGCGGGGCTGGATGCCGTGATTCACGTACAACGGTTGTCATCGGGACAACGAATAATGCACGGAATTCACGTGACATCGCTTAATCACATTGGTCACGTCATTACAACTCCAGCCATCACCTGGAATGGCTCGCTGTGGGAACGTGGGCACGGTTGGGGCGATCTACAACGGCGGCTAGCACTTGGTGGGAATCAGTGATTTTACTGTCAACCATTGCGGCATTTACTGCAACATGGTTATTGATCCCACGGCACAGCGCGGCCCGAGTCCACAACCTGAACACCGCAACAACCGCCATCCCCAAGATCCTTATCCCCACGATCGCGGACAGAGTGCGCGTACTTTTAATTCGGGTGCGCGGCGAGTCAGCACTTGCCCGATCTCGCCGGGAAGACACCATTGCGGCCATAGGCGCACTGGCAGCGGAGTTGCGGGCCGGCACCACGCCGGCACAGGCTTTAGCCATCACAGGGGGATCACCACCGGTGTGGCCACATACGCACGCGGCGGCGCTGCACCACGGCGATATTTCAACAGCTTTGATACTCGACTCGCGGGAAGTTCCCGAACTCAGTGCCCTCAATGCCTGCTGGCGGGTGGGCATTCAGTCCGGGTCCGGGTTGGCAACCAGTGTTTCTCGGTTGGCGCTTTCCCTTCGGGAAGCACAAGAAACCAGATTTCAACTCGAAGCTGAGTTAGCCGGACCGCGCGCCACGGCACGAATGCTGGCTCTGCTCCCGGCGGTGGGAATTGGCTTGGGGTACCTAATGGGTGCCCAACCTTTAACGTGGCTGATCTCGAACCCTCTTGGCTGGTTATCCCTGGCGGTGGGAGTGTCCTTGACCGCATTAGGTGTGTGGTGGACATCTGCAATTGCCGCGAAAGTGGAGCGCATGCTGTGATTCTGTTCAGTGCACTTTGTGCGTGGTTGGCGGTGTGGTTATTTACTCAACGAAATCACCGTGACCGAATCCGTTCGATCAAAATGTCACCAATCAGAATGTCACCAATCAGAATGTCGACGACCGGATTTTCTCAAGAGCGTGTCGAGAAAGTTAACACTCTCTCCACTAGGAACACCATTGCACTCGGTGTTATCGGTACCGCGTTAATCGGGTGGACCTTCTTCAGCGTTTTTGGTGCGTTCGTGGGGGCTGGTTGTGCGCTTTGGTTCATGCGCATGTGGACAGCGCGGGAATCCCGGCCGCATCACCGGTATGTGGATTCGCTCACTCGCGATTCACCCGTCATGATCGACCTATTGTGTGCAGCGCTCGCCTCGGGTGCCACCATGCGAGACGCCCTCGTGGTGGTTCGCGATTCCATGTTGGACAGCCCGGTCGCGCTCATTCTTGAGCGGGTGGTGGCAGCGGTGGATTTAGGTGCTGATCCGCGGGAAGCGTGGTCTGAGTGGATCGGTGATCCAGTTCTAGGACGAGTGGCCCACAGTATTGCCCGGTCCCATCAGTCAGGTGCGGGATTGGTGGATGTCCTCGAGGGGGCATCCCGTGAATTACGGCGTGAGCATCGCCGTCGGGTGGAGACCGCCGCTCGGGGTGCTGGTGTCAAAGCGGTCATCCCCCTGGCCGCCTGTTTCTTGCCCGCATTCTTTGTTGTGGGAGTTGTGCCCATTGTGGCTTCACTTGCGGCATCCACAGAATTCCTAGGACTCTGACATGTGGTGCACAGCCGTGAGTTTGCATCTGTTTAGGTGAGTTTGCGTGCAGCAGTCTCCACTTGAGCACCGATCCGCGGTGCACAAGGAGGAATAAATCATGTCAATAAATACCGCGAAAGCACTTACCACCATCAAGGGCGATTCCGGGCTCACCACAGCCGAGTATGCGGTCGGCACCGTTGCGGTCGCCGGACTCGGCGGCTTGCTCTTGAAGTTGCTCACCAGTGATGCCTTGCGGGATCTCATTTGGAACCTGATCTCAGGCGTGCTCTCCAAGTTCTTCAGCTAATGCAATCCAGATACCGCGCGCACCCTGGCCACCAAGCCTCTGGTTGTTGGGGTGCGCGCGCACTTCTTGAGCGATGTCCGGCAGCTGGTAGGACCTGCGACCGTGGCATGGCGACAATAGAAACCGCACTCATGGTTCCTGTTCTCCTGGTTGTCACATTTGTTTTCATTTCACTGTTGGGCCTAGGAATGCAGACCCTCGCACTCAGTGACGCAACGCGAACGGCTGCACGTGAACTCGCTCGCGGTGCTGAGCCGGAAACTGTCGTGGCAAACTTTTCCAGCAGGGAACCCCAGGCGGACATTGAACTGCAATGGTCAGCGGAATCGGTAACCGTGCACACGTCAAAGCAAGGTGAGGGACTCTCGGGTCTCATTAACTTTGCAACCGTGCAACTCACGCAATCCCACACCGCACCGCGCGAGTGGAGCTACTGACATGCGGCGGGCACCCGGTTTTTCTTGTGAGAAGGGAAGTGTTTCACTACTTGCCATTGCTCTGAGCGCCGTGATTGTCGGCGCAGGTTTTATTGCGATTGCGGTGCTGCAACTAGCCATTATTCGCGCCAATCTCGGTAGTTTTGCAGATCTCGCTGCGTTGGCGGCCGGCCAGAGCCTTGGAGACCCGTGCACCGCAGCGGTAAACATTGCGCAGGCAAATGCCGTGACCGTGGATTCCTGCGTGGTGGAAAGTCAAGTAGTTCACATTTCTGTCAGCACGCAACCGAGTGAATTCGGTTTGTTACAGCTATTTGTTGATCAACTCCGGGTGAGTGCTCGCGCTACTCGGCCAGCTCAGATATCAGAGTGAGAACGGCAATGGCGCCACGTTTATCCAGTGGCTCATTTCCATTCCCACATTTGGGGGATTGAATGCAGGAAGGGCAACCGGATTCACAGCGGCAGGTTGCAACGGCATCAAGAGTTGCCTTAATCCATTGACCGGCATTGTGATAACCGAATTCAGAAATTCCGGCGCCGCCTGCGAGTCCATCGTAAATAAAAATAGTTGTACTTTCCGTGTCCTGATGCAGGACAGTGGAGACACCGCCAATATCCCATCTGTCACAACTGGCAAAAAGAGGAAGAATGCCAATGCTGGCATGTTCGGCACCGTGAATGGCTCCAGCTAGTTCCACGTGTTCCAGGGGTAAATGATCCGAGGGAAATGTCCACCACACGGCATCTGTGTACAGGGTTCGAACGGGTAGATCCAGTGGAAAGGTACCCAGGTTCTCACCGGCAATATGCCGTTTGGTGAAAGCCACCGTTTGTGAAGACACCTCGACACTGCCCCAGGAAATTTTCACGTGAGGGGTTACTTGTCGATTCAGCCGAGTTGAAGTCACCTGAATATCGCTGACCTCGCGAGCATAGGTTGTGTAGTCGACATCTTCTGCGGTTACCAAAGCGACAGCTGAGCCAAGATCTAGTTCGTTGACAACAAAAGTCTCACTCTGATGGATGTACACGGCACCTTCATGCACCGTGCGGTGGGATGCGGCGTGATCAACATAGCCGCAGAGCCTTCCGGTATCCACTTCTACGACTCGAATAACCTCGCCGCCCGTGCCGCGCAAATCGGCTAAGGAAGTTGCACTTTCATTCTTGGTCCAGTACCAACCGGTGGGTCGGGCGCGCAGCATTTCATTTGACACGAGTTCGTTGACAACTTCGCGGGAGTTTTCTGGAAACCACAGGTCGAGATCGGATTCGGTCAATGGCAATTCCTGTGCAGCCGCGCACAGGTGCGGTGCGAGTGCATGGGGGTTACTCGGGTGTGCAAGTGAGACTTCGATCCCAGAGTCAAAGAAAACTTCGGGGTGCTGGGCAATATAGGTATCCAATGGATCCTCACGGGCAATGAAAATTGCGGTGGCATCCGCACCAGCGCGACCGGCGCGGCCAACCTGCTGCCACAGCGACGCTTTTGTCCCAGGCCACCCAGCGGTGATCACAACATCAAGTCCGGTGATGTCAATTCCCAACTCAAGTGCATTGGTGGCCGCCATGGCTCGAATGGCACCGGAACGCAAATCACGTTCCAACTCCCTGCGTTCGTGGGCCAGGTAACCGCCGCGATAGGCGCGCACCGGTTGCTCGGATTTCGGTGACCGGCCAGATTCAGTTGATTGGTTGGGGAGTTGTCGGGCTAGAAGATCCTGAGTGGTTTGGGAGAGATATTCAACGCCCTTGCGACTTCGGGCAAATGCGACGGCTTGCTGCCCGGTGGGTACCACTCGAGCCAAAATATGTGCGGCTTCGTCGAGGGTGCCGCGCCGGGTGGCAGCACCGGAGTATTCACGGGGCAACTCAGGTGGCTGCCAAAAATAGAAAGTGCGCTTTGGGGTGGCAGCCGTGTTGATCGAAAAAGCCGAAATAGGACCACATTGCTGACCAATGAGTTTTTCCAGGGTGAGCTGCGGATTGCCCGTGGTCGCACTGGCGGCTAGCACGGTGGGACTGGCACCATATTTATGCGCGATGCGCAGCAACCGTCGCACGATCAAGGCGACATGGGCTCCAAAAACACCCCTATATATATGTGCTTCGTCAATCACAATGAACTGCAGGTGCCGCAGGAAGCGCGCCCAGTGTCGGTGCCCGGGCAGCAGACTGTAGTGCAGCATGTCCGGATTAGTCAGAATGTAGTTGGCGTGAGCCCGTACCCACTGACGTTCCTCCCGTGGGGTATCTCCATCCAGGGTGGCCGCGCGAACACCGGGGATTTTCCATTGGGTAATTGTGGAGAGTTGATCTGCAGCGAGAGCCTTGGTGGGGGCGAGATAAAGAACGGTTCCGGAATCCGCTGCCGCCGTGAGTGCGGGTGCCGCGAACGCAATTGTTTTACCAGATGCCGTTCCGGTGGAAAGTATTGAATGCTGACCCTGCTGGGCTGCTTGGGCGAACTCAACCTGGTGCAGCCACGGTTCGGTAATTCCAGCGGTGGCTAATGCTTGGATGAAGTCTGAATTGACCCAATCCGGCCACACCCCGGTTGTGCCCGGGCTCCCGGGGATCACCTCCCGGTGAATGCACTCTTGACCGGTCTCCTGCACAACGGCTAGGAATGGGTCACTTTCAATGGGCACTCGCCCATCTTGGTGGGGTGAGCTGACATTCGGTCTTGCAGGTCGAGAATTCTCGGCTTTTCCGCACTCCGGTGTGAAATTCTGTGCCACAGTTGCCGCATGGATTGGGCGACGGCCGATCTCCACGGGGTGAGCGGGGATGTTTTTCCGGTTATTTCTTTTGTCGGAGACCTTGATATTGAGTCCAGTGAAGTCTTCAGGGGAGCGGTGCTGGCGCTGCTGGGCGAATCCACGCCCGTGGTCGTGGTCAACCTCGACGGGGTCCCGTTCATGGATTCAACGGGTTTGAGCGTCTTGATCACCTGCCACAAAGCTGCGGTGGCCAAGGGAGTTGAGTGCCGGTTCGTGATCAGCGTCCCCAAGGTCGCTCGAGTGGTGGAAACCACCCGAGTCAACACCTTCCTGAGCATTTACCCCACCAATGAATCCGCCATCAGTGTGATCTAGGACTACTTTTGCTGGGTCGTGGGTATTTCTCCGCCCACATGGGTAGGCTCCCCCTCATGTTTAGAGACTCCATTGGGAGTCGGGTACGCCAATGAAAGTTACAGAGGAGATTCATGGAAATCGAGTTAGTGGGCACAAACCTGACCCTCGTGGTCATTGTTGCTGCCATAGCCATCGCGGCCCTTGTGGTAGCGGCCATTCTGGTACGGGACGTACTGTCCGCCAGCCAAGGAACCGCCCGCATGCAGGAAATCGCTGGAGCCATTCAAGAGGGAGCCTCCGCCTATCTCAACAGGCAGTTCAAGACTCTCGCCGTATTCGGTGTCGTGGTCTTCTTTGTGCTCTTCCTGCTGCCAGCAGAGACCAATAACGAACGAATCGGAAGAAGTATCTTCTTCCTTGTCGGTGCAGTGTTCTCCGGGATCACCGGGTACATGGGCATGTGGCTCGCCGTGCGCGGCAATGTCCGGGTAGCCGCAGCGGCGAATGACTCCACCGAGCAAAAGGCCATGAAGATCGCATTCCGCACCGGTGGTGTGGCCGGCATGTTCACCGTTGGTCTGGGTCTCTTTGGTGCGGCACTGGTTGTGCTGGTCTACCAAGGGGAAGCACCCAAGGTTCTCGAGGGCTTCGGTTTTGGTGCCGCACTTCTCGCCATGTTCATGCGCGTCGGCGGCGGTATTTTCACCAAGGCTGC
>CAITYI010000210.1 GCA_903896585.1 uncultured bacterium | reverse complement strand
TTCGGTAGTCGAGTCCGGATCTGGCACGTCACCTATCCAGTGACGGCACTGGAATCCCACGCAGAGACTATTTCCAGCCATTCCCGGGTGGCCAATTCAGATCCGATTTCTTGCACCTTCAGTCGATATAGATCCCCAAGTGCGGTTGTATCGTCACTGAGTAGCGCAGCAATGACTGCGGCTCGCCAAGTTTGCGTTGCTAAACGCGCATCATTGGTCTCTGGCCGCCATTCGTGCCCGGAGGGCATCGCGACGCTCCTCAAATCTGTTCACATTTACATCCATGTCGGCAAGGATCGCCGCGAGTTCATCTCTCGCAGCATCCCCTTCTGCACCAAAGTCATTTCGCTCAAATACTTGCCACTTTCTCAACACGGGCATGAGGACTTCATCTCGGTGTTGCTTCAGATCGTAAATACCCGCAACCGCTATTTCGACGGCTTTTCTTTGGAAACCTTCGATTCCATGACCTGGCATGGCGAAGTCACGCACGCTTTGCATGATCGCAACCATTGTGGGATCGGGGGCAATCTCTAAGGCAGCGGACAATAGATTTCGATAAAAGATCATGTGCAGGTTTTCATCGAGTGCAATGCGTTGCAATAGAGCTTCAGCAATTGGATCACCTGTCGCGATTCCGGTATTGCGGTGCGACACTCTAGTTGCTAGTTCTTGAAAGGAAACATACGAAAGTCCAGCAAGAATACCGGGGTGAGTAGCCTGAAAGCCTTCTTGCATGTGCACCATGCGGGCATCTTCAAGAGCTACCGGATCCACCGCCCTCGTCACAACAAGATAATCCCGAATAGCCGTGCCGTGTCGACCTTCTTCCGCCGTCCACCTGCCAACCCATTCGCCCCACGCACCGTCTCGACCGAAAATGCTGGCGATCTCGTGATGGTAGCTGGGCAAGTTGTCCTCGGTGAGAAGATTGATGATCAAACTGGTTCGTGCGACTTCGCTAAAGCGTTTCTGCTCCGGAGTCCAATCTTCTCCGCCCAGATGCGCGAAATTAGTACCCATGTCCCAAGGGATGTAATCGTGCGGATACCAGTGCTTTGCCTGGCCGATGTGCCGATTCAATTCCTTCTCGACAACCGGCTCTAGTTGCGTTAAGAGATCGAGAGTTAAAAGATCCTCTGCATACGCTGTCATGCCCCTAGTCTTGCACGAATGTGTCATTCGAGGATTCATCACGGCGATTCAGGGGTTAGATTCCTTGGATGAGCATCAATTCAAGTGATCCAATGCGGGTAGCCCGCGAAACGGCTATCGGGACTGATCCAAGCGGCGATTCAGCAGATCAGGCCGAAAGACTCTCCATGATCATGGAGGCGGAGGCTATCCGCAATGCCATTCGAGGTGAAATAGGTGACTTCGCGGGTGAAGGGTCGCTGGCCGGTTTCGAATACGGGCAGCGGATCGGTCCCAACGACAGCTGACTATTTAGACACTTCATCGCGTGGCTTGCGTAACTTGCGCGCAGTTCCTTTGACGACTCCGCCCAAGAGCATTCCCAGGATGAATGTTCCAGAGACAAGTAGCCAAACGGGAACACTGAATTGCATGCCAAGAAAACTCACTGGGGCGCTATCAAGATTCTGCACGCAGAAGACCAGCAGTGCAACAACGATGACAATGAGAACTATCCCCCGCCAGGTAATCCGCATACCCGGCTTATCTTTGGCGTGGCCGATTTCATTGTTCATGATGTCCAACTCCTAAAAAGATCGTGACAAGTCCCAAACATTTTGATAATTCCCAGCCTAATGCATTGATCCGGTGATTAACTGGTATGAATGCGGCATGGATGCTCCCGCAACGGACTACGTGACCTATTCCTGTGTCGACTCAATTGCCACCATCACATTTAATCGCCCTGAGAAGCTCAATGCATTGCTCCCTGACATGATCCACACTTACTCGGACCTTCTTGTTTTTGCTGATCAAGACCCGCAAGTAAGGGCAATTGTTGTGACCGGTGCAGGTCGTGGTTTCTGCTCGGGAGCTGACTTGAGTGTTTTGGGGACCGATCCGGAACTAGTGCAGGGATTTCTCAAGGGCCAGAGTCACGCAACGGTTCCGGGGAAAGTTTTGCACTTGGGCACACCCGTCATTACTGCGATCAACGGACCTGCTGCCGGATTGGGTTTTGTTATTGCCATTAGTGCCGATTTTCGATTTGTGCATTCAGATGCAACTTTGAGCACAACTTTCGCTCGCCTGGGTCTTATTGCTGAATATGGCGTTGCCTGGCTTCTGCCGCGGCTCATTGGATTGGGAGCCGCCACTGATCTTCTCCTCACTGGAAGAACAATCGATGGAATCACCGCCAAGGAACTTGGGCTGGTAAATGGAGTCTCTAATGATCCACTCGCCGATGCTTACTCATGTGCTTATGAACTGGCCACTTTTTGCTCTCCGGCCTCAATCGCGGTGATTAAAGCACAAATCATGAAGGCACAGATGGCAGGATTCAACGAATCCGCTGACGATGCGTTTATCGAGATGGGGCACGCATTCGAACGCCCGGATCTGCACGCGGCTCTGAAGGGAAAAGCTAATAAGACGGCACCAGAGTTTCCTAACAACGCTTCAGGGCAGTAGGCCCACGTGTGCCAACGCCATTCGAACTAATCGGCCTTGACCCCCGACCATTTCGAGTTCGAACTCAATGCTCGTAACACTGTCAGGAGTTATCCAGATGAGGTCAAGGGCGTCCTGGGAAGGTACGCACTCTCCTTCGATTGGAACGATGAAAGCCAGCGAGATCGCATGCTGACGGGGATCGTGGAATCCGGTCACGGTTGGATCGGGGAAATATTCCACCACCGTGAATGGTTGTGGCGATGCAGGCAATTTGGGCAGGGCCAATGGACCCAGGTCCTTCTCCAGATGGCGCATGAGGGCATCCCGAATGCGTTCCCGATAGAGCACCCGGCCTGAGACGACCGCTCTACTGATGGAGCCATCTGGAAGGACACGCAATAGCAGGCCGACTTCTGTCACCGCTCCCGTTGAGTCAACTCGAACAGGAATGGCATCAACATAAACAATGGGCAAATTAGCCCTCGCCTGCTGGAGATCATCTTCAGAGAGCCAGGAACCAGCGTTTTCGAGCAAATCGAAGTACATGATGAAATCATCCCATGAACAGTTCCTGCAGTCCTGATGATTGCCACGTACAGTAGTTGCATGTCATCACAAACACCTGCGGGCGACGATCGCCTCCGTCCTGATGGGACCCCCTACTCGGTGGCACTTACCGAAGAAGAGTGGCGGGCCAGATTAACCCCAGAGGAATACCACGTGCTTCGAGAATCCGGCACCGAGCGAGCATTCACCGGAGAATTCACGAATAACTCGGCCACGGGAACCTACACATGTCGAGCGTGCGGGCATCAACTATTCACCAGCGACACAAAATTTGACTCACACTGTGGTTGGCCAAGTTTTTTCACGCCCTTAGCCGGCGACACTGTGGTGTACCTGGAGGATCGCACCATGGGCTCACTTCGAACCGAAGTGCGATGCGCCCAATGGGGTGGTCATTTGGGTCATGTGTTTGAAGGTGAGGGATACCAAACGCCGACTGATCTGCGATATTGCATAAATTCCATAAGTGTTTCTTTCGATCCATCAAGCTAGGTCCGACAAACTAGGCCAGACAAACTAGACCAGTCAAACTAGGTCCGACAAACTAGACCAGAGGCTCACGGCGCGCCAGCGACCTCTGCCACGACTCTGTGATTAACCTTGCGAAATGCGAGCCGTTGGCACTGAACCAGATATTTTTGCCATGGCAATTGAGGGAATTCGCGAATTTGAGGTGAGATCGGATATCACCCTTTGTGAAGTACCGGCACCGGCGCGCCTTGCCCCACGCTC
>CAITYI010000209.1 GCA_903896585.1 uncultured bacterium | reverse complement strand
TGAAAGTTCTGGTTACCGGCAGTAATGGCCAACTCGGCTCGGAGTTACTTGTGCGGTACGCCGAGAGATCCTTTGACACGGTGTATGCCGGGGATCTCCCTGATCTAGATATCACTTCTACTGAATCGGTTGCCGCATTATTTGACGAAATCACCCCAGATGTGGTGATCAACTGCGCCGCGTGGACCGCGGTGGACGCCGCCGAAGAAAATGAACGCGGTGCATTTACCGTAAACGCCGAAGGACCTGCCGTGCTTGCTTCACAGTGCGCTCGCGTGGGCGCCCGGTTGGTGCATATCTCCACCGACTATGTTTTTTCGGGCGATGCCACCGAGCCCTATCAAGAGAATGATCACGCTGAGCCGGTCACCGCTTATGGCCGCACCAAACTTGCGGGTGAAAAGTACGTCCAGGAAATAATCCCCGAGAATCACTTGATTGTGAGAACCGCGTGGCTCTATGCAATCAATGGCGAAAACTTTGTGAAGACAATCATTCGCGCACTTGATCAGCGCGATGTCCTGACCGTGGTGACCGATCAAGTGGGCCAACCAACTTATGCAGGTGATTTAGCCGATGCAATCGTCGATTTGATCGATGTACCCGGAGCGCGGGGAATTTTCCATGCCACCAATAGCGGAGTTGCATCTTGGTTTGAATTTGCGCGACAGATTGTGGTGGAAATTGGTGGAGACCCCGAACGAATCTTGCCAACGGATTCCTCTAGCTTTGTGCGGTTGGCGCCGCGGCCACCGTATTCCGTCTTGGGCCACCAACGTTGGGCTGAAATTGGAATGCAACCAATGCGCGACTGGCGAAGTGCATTACACGAAGCAATGCCCGAGATCAGGATATCCATCGACTAACGCAGCCACCGACTAACGCAGCCACCGACTCATCCAGGTGGCAACCTCGGTCATGGTTGCTTCGTCTGCTTGACCGATCAACCTTATGAATCTTTGGCGAGAAACCGACCGAGGTTGTTCGGTCATGGCGAAAGTTTCTCTCCTCAAAGATGACGAACCCCGAACGGGAACATGATTTGGCCACACTCGATTGCGAGTTGTACAGGGAAGTAGCACAGTCATGCTGTCCACAATTTCTTCGTAGGTACTGCTCGAGATGATCAAAGACGGTCGGAAACCATGCTGTTCGCGGCCTATCCCGTTTCCAAGGTCAACCCACCAAAGTTCACCCGTCTTCATTTTTCCCAAATCGCTTGGCAAGTTCGGGGTCGCGCTCTAAAAGTGCGTTCCATTCCTCGTCCCATTCACCGGCATACTCTTCGAGTCCGTCGCCGAGACTGTCATCCATATCGCTGAATTCGCTCAGGTAGTCAGCCATGTCTTCAGGTGAGGTTTGCTTAATTCGCCGTTTTGTCTCGGCGAGTAGCTCTCGTTCGAGGTGCTCGGCCAGCAGCTTTTCAATCAGGCTTCCCGCGGTGAGTCCGTTGGCCTTGGCAACTTCATTTACTTGATCCCGTAATCGGGAATCTACTTTTATGGTCGTCGGGCTCATGGCGAGAGTATACGCACCGGTATACCGGGTGTATACCCAACTACCAGATTCATTTAATGCGAGACTCATTTAATGCAAGACCCATCTAATACGCCCGCGAAGTGTTTCTCGCGTCTCACGGAGGAATGCCCGCGTAACGGTGAGCATTGTCGGATATAGATCAGCGGCGAAATCCTCAACTCAGGAGATGAAATGATGATCCGCCAAGCCGAACTGCTAACTCCGCGCTGTCTTTAGCAGATGTCGGTTCCGTCCTGCGGGGCAATGTTCGGCAAAGCTTCAATCTGGGCACCTGTCGATCCCATCAACCGCGGCCAGCAGACCGTGAAGTCTGCCAACTCGGCGCCGCTCCCATGTTCCGCGAGCCACGCAGCGCTGTGCAGCGACTGCTGCTTACGCCTCAGATCGTAAACACCGAAATCAAACTGTCGCGGTGACGGCTGGTCAGGGACACTTACCGCGGTCGCAAGCACCTGCCCCTTGGAAATCTTCACGGGCTTCACGTTGGTGGTCCTCGAGTCCTCGCCAACTGGAATGCTGCGATCGAAGATCCGTTGGAGTGCTGGGCTGAGGGTTCGCAGGTGGTCGTAGCGCACCAGGAATCCGCAGGGGTGCTGAATGTCAACTAGGTACTGAACGGACGACCCCGGTCCGTTCATTTGCCCATCGCGGTTCTCCCGGTATGCAGCCCCCCGCACGAAGTAGCCATCAGTGGCGGCGGACACTTTCCCCTGAGCACTCGGGTCAGTAAAACGAAGAGCTCCATGCGCTTTGTAGTACCGAGCCGACTCATTGAGCCGCCCTGGTGGTAGCCAGCCATCTAGGGCAGCGACCTGCGCTGGAGCTTGCAGGCGAAAATTCCCGCAGCTCGGTGCCTTCCCACTAGGGAGCCAGGCATCCTTACCGTTCCAAGACCATGTCACCGGTGGCTTCGTCTTCGGGCCGCCCTCGGCTGCCGGTGCAAAACCCAGCACAGTCGTGACCGCAAGTAGCACCGAACAGGGGTAGGTGAACATGCGCACTCCGCCAAACCGGTTGGACCCACGGTCCATAGTCCCCCTGACTCGCATGATTTGATACTAAGAGTCGATGTGAACCGCGTCAAGTGGTCGACGAGACTCATTTAATATGCCTTCGATCTACGCGAAGGCGAATTAAATATGCCATCGTTCTACGCGAAGGCGAACGTGAAAGCTGGGAAGGCAAATAGGGGTCGGATGCTGGATCAAGTCGTGGGGGTGACGGGTTGGTCTCGGGATAATGCCCGTCACCCCCTTGGAATGGCTCCTCGTCACGAACATGCTGAGCTAAGCCCAGCAGGACGAACTCACCGCTTACCGGGACGATCTCAATCACGGTCAGATCGCACACGGCATCGCCGATATTTAACGACTCCTACTTAAAAGTGGCGAAAGCGAAAACCGTCCAGCTCAACCTCGCCAGCATTCCCAGCGCCCTGCTCGATTTATGCAAAGGAATCCGAGTCGAAGCAAACTAAATCACTCCACTTTTCGCGGGCATCTTTATTTGATTGAGGTGCCACGCCCAGCAATTGGGCTTGTCGCGAGGGAATGAATCTATGAGGCAGGTGGTCTACACCGGAATTGAGTTGAGGATCTGCGCAACCCCGATGCCAGCCTCGGGGGCGGTCATCAGGTTGGCGTGAGCTGCGACCTTGGGTGAGGCACTGCCCATGGCAACACCCAGCCCAGCCCACTCCAGCATTTCAATATCATTCCAACTGTCACCGATTGCGATTGTTTTTGTTGGATCGACATCGCGACGAGCACACAACTCTTGCAGCATGCTTGCTTTATTGGTGCCCTTGGGACCGACATCCATCCAGGCAACATCGGCAATACCGAAAACGACCGAATGAAAACCGAGTGCTTGCGCAACCTCGGCAAAACCTCCGGTGGTCTGGCTTTCACTGCGCACCACCAGGCGGACGACCGGGTCTTTCGTCAAGTCCTCAATGGGTACTTGGCGAATGGTGAGTCCGAGTGGGCCGGTGTCAAAGAGATGGGTGGTCAGGAACTCCCCGCGTAAATCCTCCACGGCGAATACCGCGTCTGGAACAAGTTCCATCAATTTATTGAGAGCTTCGGTGGGGTCAAAAGTGATTGCTTCAATTGTCTTGCGAGTTTCCACCATGGCCAGAACACAGCCGTTGCTGGTGACCACAAGGTCTTCAACACCGACAGCGCGGGCAATAGGGAAAGTGGTGCTGCTGGACCGACCGGTGGCAAGAGTGACTCTGATTCCGGCTTCCTGCACGCGTTCAATTGCGTCTACCACTACCCCGGGCAAGCTACCCAGGTGTTGCACCACGGTGTCGTCAATGTCAAGGGCAATAAGTTCTGGGCGCCAATCAATGGGCAGTGGTTCACCGATTTGGTGCAGCGGAACGGGTGATTCAGAGCGACGGTCG
>CAITYI010000208.1 GCA_903896585.1 uncultured bacterium | reverse complement strand
TGATTATTCACGGATTATCAGACGACAATGTCCTCGCAGCCCATACATTGCAACTGTCGAGTGCGCTGCTTGAAGCCGGCAAAGATCACTCTGTGCTGCCATTGAGTGGAGTCACCCACATGACTCCCCAAGAAGTTGTGGCGGAAAATCTACTGCTCACCGAACTTCGATTCTTCCAAAATCACTTGGGTGATCACTAGTAGGGTTCTTCGCCACCTGCGTAGTCGATTCCCTTTGGACGAATTGCGTGACCCGATTCCATGTCCTGCAGCACTTCACTTGGTGGCAGCACTTCCCGCTCGGGTTGTGAAGTGAGCCCCGAGTCCGGTCCCACGATCAATGTCGTACCTAGGAATTCGGTAATCGGGTAATGGCAAGCAACCTTTCGATCTTCACCCATGTCAAGTAGTTCCGGTTCCTCGGTTCGGCACTTATCCGTTGCCAGCCAGCATCGGGTGCTGAATACGCAACCCGCCGGCAAGTTAATTGATGACGGTAAATCACCTTGAAGCACGATCCGCTCGCGCTCCTTCTCTAACTTCGGGTCGGGTACGGGGACCGCAGAAAGTAGCGCATGTGTATAGGGGTGATAAGGATTTGCGTAGAGGGCATCACGTGGCGCATGTTCGACAATGCGTCCCAGGTACATCACGGCAACTCGGTCAGAGATTTGGCGCACTACGGAGAGATCATGGGCCACGAATAAGTAGGCGATGCCGAATTCATCCTGCAGATCCTGCAGAAGATTTATCACCTGCGCCTGAATGGACACGTCAAGTGCTGAAACTGGCTCATCGCACACAATAAGTTTGGGGCGAAGGGTTACGGCTCTGGCAATTCCAATCCGTTGACGCTGACCACCGGAAAATTCATTGGGATACCTGTTGTAGTGCTCAGGGTTGAGACCCACACGTTCCATTGTTTCCTGGACCGCTCTTTTAACTCCACCTTCAGGTTTAATTCTCTGGACTTCATAGGGAGCACTAATAATGCTACCGACCGTGTGACGCGGGTTCAAAGAACTGAAGGGATCTTGGAAGATCATTTGCATGCGACTGCGCAAGGGAACAAGCGCCTTGCGACTTAATTTGGTGATATCTCGACCCTCAAACACAATTTTTCCGGCCGTGGGATCTAGCAGCCGAAGAACGGACCGACCCGCGGTGGACTTTCCACAACCGGATTCGCCAACCAACCCCAGCGTCTCGCCCTCATTAAGCGTTAAGTCAATGCCGTTAACGGCATTCACTGAACCGGTCACCTTTCTAAAGAACAGGCCCTTGGTTATGGGGAACTTTTTCTCCAGATTTGTGACCCGCAGAATTTCACTCACCGGACAACACCTCCGTGAGTCGCCTCTGAGCAAATTCGGCACGCTGGGAGTCGTCAAGGTGACATCGCACCCAGTGAGCTGCCATCACCTCACGCAGCTCGGGGCGTTCAGCATCGCAGCGCACCTCTACTTCGGGATTCCGAGCAGCGCACCGTGGTGCGAATACACAACCGGGTGGCAGATTAATAGGTGACGGAGGTTGTCCCCCAATTGAGATCAAGCGATTTCCGGCGGAATCCAGTCGGGGAACCGAAGACAGCAACCCAACGGTGTAAGGCATTTGAGGTGTGTAAAACAATTCATTGAGTCCAGCTCGCTCAACAATCCGCCCGCCATACATGACCACGATTTCGTCAGCCATATCAGCAACAATGCCTAGGTCATGGGTGATCAAGATGATTGCCGTGTTGAATTCGGCCTGTAACTCGGATAACAACTCAAGAATCTGAGCCTGAACTGTGACATCGAGGGCTGTCGTTGGTTCATCGGCAATCAATAACTCCGGACCATTTATCAATGCCATAGCGATCATGACCCTCTGACGCATACCGCCCGATAGTTGGTGGGGATAGTCCTCCAATCGTTGCTCAGGATTAGAGATACCTACCTTGATCAACATGCGCAGGGCTTCGGTTCTTGCCTCTTTCTTGGAGACAGATCGATGCGCGAGCACGGCCTCGGAGAGTTGGCGACCAATCCGATAAAAGGGGTGCAATGAGGCAAATGGATCCTGAAAAATCATGGCCATCTGATTGCCTCGCAAGGAGCGACGGGTTTCATTTGATGCTGTAACCAGGTCCGTGTCATTTAAGAGAATCTGGCCCGAGATAGTGACTCCACGTCCGGTAAGGAGTCCCATGATTGCTTCGGAGGTCACACTCTTGCCGGAACCAGATTCACCCACAATAGCCAAGGTTTTACCGCGTTCAACATTAAAGGAAACACCATCGACAGCCTGAACGATTCCATCTTCGGTCGTGAAGGAAACGTGAAGATCATTGACTTCAAGAAAACTCATGTGAGCCTCACTCTCGGGTCAATTACTGCATACAACAGGTCAACCACGATATTTGCGATAATTATGAAACTACCCGCCAATAGCACCGTCGCTGTGATGACAGCAAGGTCCGCATCGACGACCGCGTCTATCGCAAGGCGTCCCACACCGGGGAGACTGAAAATACTTTCAATAATGATCGCGCCACCTAATAGACCCGCAAGGTCCAGACCCGCAGCTGTAACAATCGGTGTCAGGCCCGCGCGAAGAGCGTGTTTGCCAATCACGGTGCTCTCCGTGAGCCCTTTGGCTCTCGCTGTGCGGATGTAATCTTCGCTGTAGGTCTCCAGAAGTTGGTTGCGCGTTAGACGAATATAGAAAGCCAT
>CAITYI010000207.1 GCA_903896585.1 uncultured bacterium | reverse complement strand
TGGCACGCCATACTGCATCACGGTCGACTTTGAGACTCTGGAAGACCAAGCGGTCACCATTCGGGAACGCGACAGCATGCAGCAGGAGCGGATTGGTCTTGATGCCGTGAATGATTGGTTGGCTGTTCGACTTCCTGCCAGTTAAATACGTGAATTAAATGTGTGAATACTGCAAGTCGGAACTAGGAATGTAAAATATTTTGAAGGTCAATCAGTGGGATAACGTCAATGTTTTTTTCAATCGTGTAGCGCTCGCTCCCCGGATAGACCAGGTATGACTGCTTAATTCCCAGATCCGCAACGGCGGAGTGGAATCCACGCGTGAGTTGAGGGGCTGAAGAATTTTTGATCTCGATGGCAATTGTCGGTTTGCCACCTTTGGCTAACACGAGGTCAATCTCGGCTCCGTTAGAAGTTCGATAAAAATAGAACTCCCAGGATGGCGCAGAGGGATTAGTGGAAAGGGCGGTATTGACTGATTCGATAACAAGTGATTCGAAACTTGCCCCAATGACCGGGTGACCACGAAGTTCATGCAAGGTTGAAATACCCAAAAGCGCGTGCAACATGCCGGTATCTCTGACGAACACTTTGGGCCGTTTCACCACACGTTTGGCGACATTTGTCGACCAAGGTCGTAGGAGTCGGAGCATTCCCAGATCGGTGAGTAGATCTATATAGCGATCCACCGCAGGGCTGGATATCCCGAGTGAACCCGCGAGCCTAGCCGAGTTGAGGATTCCGCCTGAGTTGTGAGCGAGCATCTGCCACAGGCGGGAGAGCGTTGGAGTCGGAATCCGGGGGGCAAACATCGGGACATCGCGATCTAAGAATGACCTGATAAAAGCTACCCGCCACTGGAAACTGTCACTGTCACTTTTGGCCGTGAGACTTTCCGGAAACCCCCCTCGGAGAAGGATCTGTTCCTGGGGAATTTCAGCAGGCATAGCTTCGGCCGGCGAAATGGGTGTGAGTTCCACAAAAGCCAAGCGGCCGGCCAGACTCTCGCTGGCCGCACCCACCAACTCCAAAGACGCCGATCCAAGCAAAAGGAACGAACCGTGTTTTATCCCAGCTCTGCGTTGCTCATCGATAACGCCCCGCAGCACCGGGAAAAGCGAGGGGTTTCGTTGGACTTCATCGAGAATGAGGAATTCGTGGAGCGTGCTTCGCAAGTAGGTATCGGGATCGGACAGTCGGTTCGCATCTGCTGGACGTTCCAAGTCGAGGTAGGTGCCATCGGTCGCTCGGGCAATTTCCAGAGCGAGGGTGGTCTTGCCAATTTGTCGGGGACCGAGTAGGGCGACGGCGGGGAAGAGACTGAGCCGCTGTTCCACAACTTGTCGTGCCCAACGGTCAATTACCATGCAATTATAATACCAGACGTTAGATTTACATGGTAAAAGTACGTGCATTCACCGTGTGGTCACTCAAACTCGGGTCGATCCACTGGACACGGTGCGGTCAGCGGGCTCCCACATTCCGCGCACTCAGCGTCAAGTAGGTAACCCGCTAACTCATAATCTTCAAAAACAGCTTTTATGAGCATGAGATTCGATCCGCACATCAGGCATACG
>CAITYI010000206.1 GCA_903896585.1 uncultured bacterium | reverse complement strand
GCAGCAAATACTCGCTGAATAACTAAATCATGAAGATCACGCCCAATTCGATCACGATCTTCCAGAAGCGCAAGGTGTTCTTTATCGCGTTGGGCATCAGAGAGCACAAGAGTTAATGCAGCCTGTGCCGCAAATGATTCAACTAGTTCAATTACCTCGCGTCGAGCCATGCGGGAACCTTGGGGCCACAGAAGAAGCAACACACCTAGTACACGATCGACCGTGCGCAACGGTAAGGCGACTGCAGGCCCGGCGACCTGGTCTGCCGCGAAGTCATTCCACAGTCCGCATTGTTCTTCAATCACGCTTGCACCAAGATTGAATGAACGATCCAATATTGAATGAGTTGGAACCGGTTTTCCTAGCCAGTTCCGAAGTGCATCCGTGGATTGCTCGGAGTTGGTCTCCGTGTTCAGGATTTCAATGCTGAGCATTTGTTGGGAATCGGGTAGCGCAATGATTGCTGCCGT
The DNA here is from genome assembly GCA_903896585.1 of uncultured bacterium. Classification (GTDB taxonomy): domain Bacteria; phylum Actinomycetota; class Actinomycetes; order S36-B12; family S36-B12; genus UBA4592. Next base: position 2,057 of record CAITYI010000206.1, on the reverse strand, counting down.
TGCTTTCGTGAGATGTCGGCTCTTTTCCGCAATGAGGTTGAGGGTCTCCCCAGAATCCTTACCGGACAAGACGGCGGTGCCGATTGCCGAGACTGCGGTCTGCCACAGCTCTCTCTGCTGAGCAAGATCAAATAATCGTGCATTCTCAATTGCAACAGCGGCGGCAGCCGCTAGCGCCATGACAGTTCGTTCGTCTTCAGCAGTGAAGTACTGGCCATTTCTTTTTTCGGTGAGGTAAAGATTCCCGAACACTTCGCCTCGAACACGAACTGGCACTCCAAGAAATGTTGTCATGACCGGGTGATTATTGGGAAACCCAATGGAGGCTGGGTGCTGCCGAAGGTCGGGTAAACGAATTGGTACCGGGTGGTCAATAAGTAATCCCAGGATTCCATCGCCTTGCGGTAGATCTCCAATTCGTTCTGCTTCATCAGCCGGAATACCAACATGAATGAATTCCTGAACAATGCCATCTTCATCAAGGACGCCCAACGCACCGTAACTAGCATCAACCAACTCAACGGCATTGGTGATTATTCTGCGCAGAGTGGAGTTGAGCTCTAAACCAGCGGCAACAGAAACAATCGCCGAGAAGAGTCCGCGATTGGTGTCCACGGCTACATTCTGCTCCAGACCAGGTTGTGACACGGCTATTGGCGTACTGCAACACCGACAGGTAATCGGTTGATGGTCCCCAGCATGTGTAATTGACTCTCTTGCGCTCGCCACGTGCTCGCGTACCAGCCACCAATGTGCATCAGCTCCTCGTGGGTTCCAATTGCGGTGATATGACCGTCAACGATTTCAAATACTCGGGTACAGCGTGCCGCTGCGGTAAGGCGGTGCGTCACCATGATTGTTGTGGTTCCCACTGTGGAATTCCAGATCTCGCGCTCCAACGCTTCAGCTGTTTCAAGATCGAGATGCTCTGTCGGTTCATCGAGAATCAATAGTTCCTTGTGTGCTGCCAATAGTCGGGCGAATGCCAAACGTTGTTTCTCACCACCGGACATGCGAGCACCGAAACTCCCAAGTTCCGTATCCAGACCCTCGGGTTGTTGCTGCAGCCATTGCGTGAGTGATGCACGATTGATCACGGCCTCGATTGCGGGAGTGCTCATTTCACCACCACCGATTTGAATGTTGTTACGAATTGTGGTGTCAAAAATGTGACTCTGTTGACTCAGCATGACGCGCGATGGATTGACCGAAAGGGAACCGGTAAAAGGTAGGTAGCCCATGAGTGTGTAGGCCAGCGTTGACTTTCCGGATCCGCTGGGACCAACAATTGCAATGTGGTCACCAGGGAGAACGCTGAATGAGAGGTCGTGCAGGGTGTCAAAGTCACTGCCTGGCCAACGGCTGGTAACACGCTGTGCCTGAACTCCCGCAGCTTCGGGAATGCTCGGGTAGTAACTATCCGAGTCCTCTGAGTCATTCTGCAGATCGCTGATTCGATCTGCCACGCCCTGAATGTTCTTCCAGGCTATGGCTGTTGAGGGCAACTGGGCCAGAATCTCAAAGAGTGCAAGCGGTAAGAACGCCACCACTGCCAGCATCACGGGTGTCATGCGGCCACTGGTCACGGCAGGAATACCGAGGATCAGTGCGCCGACCACTGCAACGCCTTGTAAAACAACACCCATGCCATTGCCCAGCCCCATGTTCCAGGCTTGCTTTCGTAATTCACTGTTGACCGCTTGATCACGCTGATTCAAAGAATTAAGTGCCGAAGTTCCGGCACCGGACATCAGAATTTCACTCGAATTGTCGGTGATTGCCACGACACCCTGAGTGACATCGGAGCGCACTTCAGCAAGAGCCCGATCACTTCGCGATGCAATAAATCGCACGAGAACGGGAACAATAAATAGTGCCACGACTCCCGTGATTACCATGACCAGACCAATGGAAGGAAGAAGCCACACGGTGAACGCCACGGTTGCCACGGTGACGAGTGCGGCCTGAGCCCACGGGAGCACAATTCGCAAAGGTAAGTCGAGGGCGGAATCAACATCGGCACCAATTCGAGCGAAGAAGTCACCCCGACCAAAACG
>CAITYI010000205.1 GCA_903896585.1 uncultured bacterium | reverse complement strand
GAAAGGGAACTGACATGAAACTCATTCTTACTCAGGAAGTAAATGGCCTCGGCACACCAGGCGACATCGTGGAGGTGAAGGACGGCTACGGTCGTAATTTTCTGTTACCACGTGGTTTTGCCATTGGCTGGACCCGCGGTGGCGAGAAGCAGGTCACATCAATCAAGCGTGCCCAGAAGGTGCGCGAGATTCGCGATCGCGATCACGCAAATGAAGTCAAGCAAGCACTGGAAACCATGACAATTGTGGTTCCCGCCAAAGCTGGCGAGACTGGCAAACTCTTTGGTTCGGTCACTGCATCTGATGTCGCCCAAGCGGTCAAGACAGCCAGTGGCATTTCGATTGACAAGCGCAAGGTCACCCTCGCCAAGGCCATCAAGACAGTGGGCAAGCACAACGCAACGGTTGAGGTGCACCCAGGTGTCACCGCCAAGGTCTCCTTTGAGGTCTCCGCGGGGTAAGTAGCACTCGAACACGTGAAGTGGGGCTGCTCAATTGAGCGGCCCCACTTACATTTGCCATACTCACCCACATGGCCGAGCCTGAAGAAATACATCTTCGATTCCTTGAGGCCCATGAAGCCGAGGTTCTCGTTGATCTGATTGCGGAAACATATGGCGATTCATATGACGCCGAGTGGGTGTATCGCCCCACCGAAATTGCAGCCAGGATTAACAACAACCAACTTCGCAGTGCCATTGGCTATTTGGCTGACGGAACGGTCCTCGGCCACATGGCCCTCATGGTCGAAGAGAATGCCGAGGGAGTCTTGCACGCCGGTGTTGCCGTTGTGCGGGATGCGGCTCGCGGCCAACACCTTTTCGAGCGCCTGAAGCGATTCAGTGCCGAGTGGGCAACAGCAGCCGGTTATCTCGGTCTATTCAGTGAAGCAACCGCCGCTCATCCGTATTCACAGAAGGCCAATATTGCACTTGGTGCCCACGAAACTGGTTTCCTCCTTGGTTGGATCCCAGCGTCAGTTACCAACAATGCTGCGCAAGTGTCAGATGAACACCGACAGTCAGTCGCTTTGTTTTATCTCAAACTCAATGAAGGTCCGCTGCGATCCATGTATGTACCTAAGAGGTACCAGGCAATTATTCGCAACATCATTGACACCTCTGGCTTGCACAGTTACTTAGCTGATGCTGATCCAGACACGGTCATTCCTCGTTCAACGAAGATTGAAATTGAACTAAAAGATGACCACAACCTCACAGTTATTCACGTAACCCAGGTAGGGCTTGATCTCATTAAAGTCATGAATAATGAACGGGAGCGTCAGTTAACTGAGGTGAATCGCGATGCCGTATATGTGGATTTACCATTGCAGTCACATGCAACACAATTAGTGCTCGACTCATTAACCGATCAGACCAAGTTCGGTTTCGCGGGAGTTTTCCCTAACCGTGAACGCAATGGAGATGTCCTGCGATTACAGGCCTTTGCCGATATTGACCTACATGTCGAAGACATCTCCATTGCATCAGATCACGGGCGCCAACTTCTGGACTTCATCCTCAGTGATGTTCCAAAGTAGAGTCTTCAACTTGATTCCGGGCACTGCACGGACAAAGGCCCAACAACTCAATGGCTTGGACCTGACTCTAAGAAATATCCTTGAAACACCTATTAGATGCTTGGGAATTCAAACTGAGTAGGACAGAGTTGAGTTGTTGAAAATCCCACAGATGTGGGATTCCACAAACCCTGAGGGAGAGTACGTCATGAGCAGTTTTCATATTGCTGAAGTTCTAGATGAATCTTGGAGTTTAGCCAAGCGCCACTACTGGAATTGGCTACTGGTGATCGTTGTTGGATTCTTAGTCCCAACAATCATCGTCGGTATTGGAATTGCTGCAGCTGTGGCTATTCCGATACTGGGCGCCATTGTGATTTTGATCGGTATCTTGGGATACTTTTATGTTTTCCTAGGGGTACTTCGTAATGCCTACAACGCTAGTGAGGGCGCCAAACCTTCATTAAGTGTGCTATTCCGTTCAGATCGCTTCTGGTGGTTCCTAGTCGCTGGGGCGGTGTTTATTGGAATTGTTGTCACCGGGCTTTTTGCATTGATTATTCCAGGGATCATTTTTGCTTTCATGTTTTCACTTTTTCCCTATGCCCTGATTGGTAATTCCGGCATGACCGGATTTGCCGCGCTGGCCCGCAGCTGGGAACTCATCACCACTGCATTCTGGCGGTTTATCGGTCTGCAGATCGTACTTTTTGGTGCAACAGCGGCACTCGTTGTTGTGAGTTTCGCGGTTCAAGCAATATTTGATATTGCCGCTGGTAGCAGTGATGTCGGAGTAATCACGTTCATTCTGCTCATCATCGGTGCCGCGCTTGCGTTACTCATCAATGTGTTCCTCTCGGCATTCACCTACCTCGCCGGTGCCCTTGCCTACCGTCGGTTGTCCAATGATGGTGAAGTTCTGCGTCCTAGCTAATCCACATTAAGAGTTAGTTCTTTGATCTAATCGAGCGGGCAACTGGGAAATTAATCCATCAGTTGCCCGCTCGATCATGTTCAAAACAACTGTGAAACCATCGCCGGTCCCGTAGTAGGGATCGGGGACATCTAGGTCTGGATGCGGTGCATCAAGATGGGCAAGGTCGGGGTCAAATGACCGGAACATGATCAACTCCGGCGCGTGACCAGATTGGTTGATGATTTCTTGGACATTGGTGTAATTACTGGAGTCCATCACGACTATCAAATCCAACTCGGACATCCAGGTGTAATTGATCTGGCGGGATTTGTGAGCACTTGCTGGTGAATATCCACTGCGTGCTAATTCCCCCTGGGCCCGCTCATCGGCCGGATACCCAACATGCCAATCACCTGTTCCAGCAGAATCCACCTGCACCAGATCCGAAAACCCGGCCTGCCGGATCCGCTCCTGCAGGACCACCTCTGCCATGGGGGATCGGCAGATATTGCCCAGGCAGACGGCGGTGATTCGGTAGGGGTTGGCGGTGACCATGGGGGAACTCTAACGACCTGAATTACTTTTTATCCACAGGCTGTGGAGCAATTTCCCTCACGAAATGTGGGCGACTCACCAAGAATCATTGACGATGCACAGATTCTCCACACACTTGGCACAAGTCGTGCCCAACGGGTGCACAGTTCCGCACACAGGGGAAATAGACACGGGTTCACATAGTCCCTAACGTCAGACTCTCGGTGTTAACTGGGATAAGTCCGGGTTAACTGAGGTAAGTCCGGGGAAAAACAAAGGGAAGGGTGAATCGTGAGTGTTACTGAGTTACACATTCCAGAGGAACCCCGTGACTCAGTTGACCGCACCCCACCCAATGACATTGCCGCCGAGCAATCTGTCCTCGGTGCCATGCTGCTCAGCAAAGATGCAATTGCCGATGTCGTTGAGACACTGCGAGCAGATGATTTCTATCGGCCATCACACGCCACTCTTTTTGATGTAGTTCTTGATCTTTATGGTCGCGGTGAACCAGCCGACGCTGTCACCGTTGCATCTGAACTCACCAAGGTGGGTGAAATCACTCGCGTCGGTGGTGCCAGCTATCTCCACACCCTCGTGTCCATGGTTCCCACGGCGGCGAATGCAAACTATTACGCGCGCATTGTGCGCGAGCAAGCAATTCTGCGCCGACTCGTCACTGCAGGCACGCGCATTGTTCACATGGGCTACAGCGGTCAAGGTGAAGTAGATGACGTTGTCGATCGCGCCCAAGCCGAGGTCTACGAAGTCACCGAGCGCCGCACCTCCGAGGATTACGCACCACTGTCGGACATCATGCAAGGAACCCTCAACGAAATCGAAGCGATCTCTAATCGCGATGGTGAAATGGTGGGAGTCCCCACCGGCTTCGCCGAACTTGATGCATTGACAAACGGTTTGCATCCCGGACAACTGGTGATCCTTGCTGCGAGGCCGGCGATTGGAAAATCGACCCTCGGTTTAGACGTTTGCCGTAACGCTTCTATCAAACATGGAATCACCAGTGTGATTTTCTCGCTCGAAATGTCTCGCAATGAAATCGTCATGCGCTTGTTGTCCGCTGAAGCTCAAGTGTCATTGCAACATATGCGTTCTGGGACCATGACGGAGGCTGACTGGGCCAAAATGGCCAACAAGATGGGCGTGGTCAGCGAAGCACCATTGTTCATTGACGATTCACCCAACATGACCCTCATGGAGATCCGCGCAAAGTGCCGCCGACTCAAGCAGCGTCACAATCTCAAACTCGTTGTCGTTGATTACTTGCAACTCATGACAAGTGGTAAGCGGGTGGAAAGTCGTCAACAGGAAGTCTCCGAATTCTCGCGGTCCCTCAAACTTTTAGCAAAAGAACTAGAAGTTCCCGTCATTGCAATCTCGCAGCTCAACCGCGGTCCCGAACAACGCCAAGACAAGCGACCCATGTTGTCAGACCTTCGCGAGTCGGGCTGCCTTCCCGCATCCACGCGCATCATTCGAGCGGATACCGGCGCTGAAGTCACCATGGGCGAACTCTTCGAATCGGGGGAGCGCAATATCCCAGTGTGGACATTGGATGACTCCTTGCGTTACGTGCCCGGTTCACTGAGTCACGTTTTCTCCACGGGAACAAAAGATGTCTATCGAGTGCGCACGGCAAGTGGTCGAGTTATTGAGGCAACAGCCAATCACCCCATGCTGACGTACTCCGGCTGGCAACCCCTTGGTGAATTGGACTCCGGATCCCGAATCGGGATCACCCGTCACATACCAGCGCCATCCCAGGAAACACAGTGGTCAGACCACCACGTCATTGTGTTGGCACATATGTTGGGCGATGGCTCGGTACTGCCAAGGCAACCCATTCGTTACGCCACCACGGATCCAGCAAATGTCGCTGCCATGAGTGAGTCCGCGGTCGCCAGCTCCATGCCAGAGTGGTTTGATTCACTGGGCCTTTTTGGAAAGCGCAGCCACGAGAAATTCATTCCGCATCAGGTATTTTCCCTGCCCAAAGAGCAGATCGCCCTCTTTATTCGGCATCTCTGGGCCACCGATGGCTCCATCAGTATTAACAAGAATCGTCGCGGTGGGCGCATTTATTACGCCTCGACAAGTCGACGCTTAGCAGATGATCTGTCCCGACTCTTATTGCGTTTTGGCATCCATACCCGCATTTCCATTGCGCGAAAAGCGGGGTATCGCGACGGCTACCACGTTGCCATCTCAGGATCAGCCGATCAGAAGGTGTTTCTTCGTCGAATTAATGCCCATGGAGCTCGCGGTCTTCTGGGGACCCAACTGTTGGCCATCTTGGAAACAATTGAACCGAACATCAATCGAGATACGGTACCGCGTGAAGTCTGGAATCGGGTGCGAGAAGTTATTGCAGAGCAAGGCCTGTCGCACCGCGAATTCCAAGAGAAATTAGGAAGCCAGTATTGCGGTAGTTCTCTTTTCAGGTCAGCGCCGAGTCGCGAAAGACTCAGCCGGGTTGCCCAAATACTTGATGCAGACGATCTCGAATTGCTCGCCACAAACGATGTCTACTGGGATGAAATTGTCAGCATTGAACACCAAGGTGCAATGCCGGTCTTTGACGCTGAAGTGTTCGGTACCCATAATTTTATTGCCGACGGAGTCGTAGTCCATAATTCGCTCGAACAAGATGCGGATATGGTTGTCCTTCTTCACCGTGAAGATTTTTATGAACGTGAATCACCGCGTGCAGGTGAAGCAGATTTCATTGTGGCCAAGCATCGCAACGGCCCAACTGCGAACATCACGGTAGCTTTCCAGGGCCACTATTCACGTTTCGTTGACATGGCTCGCGATGGCATTTAGTGCGACTAGCTTTGTGTCTTCACTGGGCTTTCATTGCGAATCTCTGAGTTAGCCTTGTCTTGTGAGAGTTCTGCATACATCTGACTGGCATCTAGGCCGAAAGTTCCTTGCCAAGGACATGCATGAACATCAGGAAACCTTTGTTGAATGGCTGATTGAAAAAGCGGCGGATCTTGGCATTGAGTTAGTCGTGATTGCCGGCGATATTTTTGACCGTTCAGTGCCACCACAGGAGTCTGTTGCTCTTTTTGAAAAAGCATTGATCGGATTGAGTGCATTGTGCCCGGTGTTTGTCACTCCGGGAAATCATGATTCGGCTGTGCGCTTGGGTTACGGCGGTACATTCTTTGCTGCCAGCGGGGTGCACATTCAATCCAATACGGAGTGCATTGATCAACCGTTAGTAATCACATCACCTGACGGGACCGAGTTGAGTGTGTACGGAATTCCGTATTTGCATCCAGATATTCACGCCTCGGAATTTGGTGTGGAGCGATCACACACGGCAGTGCTGACCCATGCCATGAACAGAATTCGCACCGATCTTGCTCACCGGAGTGATGTTCGATCCATGGTGGTGTCGCACGCATTCGTGACCGGTGGATCGGGCAGCGAGTCGGAGCGGGATTTGGAAATAGGCGGAATCGGCGATGCTCCTGCTTCGGTTTTTTCAGGGGTGGACTACACCGCCATGGGTCACCTGCACGGAGCGCAGGTAATTGGTAGTGAGTCAGGCGTGATTCGGTATTCGGGCTCACCATTGCCGTATTCATTCTCCGAAGAAAAGCATGTGAAAAGTGTGACTCTTATTGATATTCCACCACGTGGTGAGATCACAACAACGGTGATACCTGTCCCTCAGCCGGCACCACTTGTGACATTGCGCGGAACCATCGAGTTTCTGGAGACGGATTCCTCACTGGACGGACACATTGATTCGTGGGTGCGTTGCCAGATTACTGATCAACGCAGGCCAGAGAACGCCATGAAGCGCCTCTCCCAGCGCTTTAATCACGTGATGCATCTTGAATTCACTCCTGAATCGAATTCACCCGGTGACATGGACTCGGATAGTGGAGTGAACTCACGACTGGATCCCCAGAAAATACCGCCGTTGGAACTGGCGGCGGCATTTATTGCCCATGTCACCAATGATCAAGTAACTGAAACAGAACGAGACTTAATGCAGTCAGCCATTGAAACAGTGAATTCCCAAGTGGCGGAATCGTGAGAGTTAAAAGGCTTGAGCTGACCGGAATTGGACCATTTCGTCACCAGCAGGTAATTGACTTCGCGCAGTTATCTGAGTCGGGATTATTTCTCATTGACGGACCAACCGGAGCGGGTAAGACAACAATCATTGACGCAATCGTGTTCGCATTGTTTAGTGGTTTGAGTGGTGAATCAACATCGAAGGAACGAATCCGCAGTGATCACTCCCTAGGCAATGAAAAATCCGAAGTGATTCTCGACTTCTCCGTTCAAGGCCGGCAACACCGAATTACTCGCTCACCTGCGTATGCCGCGGCCAAAGCCAATGGTGAGGGATTCACCAACAAACCCGCAAAACAAACACTGACGGAATACCACACCGATGGTTCAGTGAAGACAACACTGACAAGTGCCACAGATATCGGGGTGCATATTTCCCGCCTGCTGAACATGCAGGCACAACAATTCCGGCAACTTGTGGTTTTGGCACAAGGTGAGTTTGCAGCCCTTCTCCGCATGAAACCTAAGGAGAGGCTTGAAGCATTGCGTGGTCTGTTGGGAACAGAGTTTTTCCAAGATCTTCAGACGGTGATCGCAGAGGAAGGCACGCGCAGTCGAGAGGTTCTTGCCCAGGCTCGAAAAGAACTTCAGGTCACTGCCACCCAAGCCGAAGTCTTCATTGACGAATTCAATCGCGCTGAGCTTGACCCACACTTTGAGAT
>CAITYI010000204.1 GCA_903896585.1 uncultured bacterium | reverse complement strand
CCACGCTCGGTGATTCCCACACTGATTAATCGCGTTACCGACCCCACGGCCTAACCGATACCCTGTGGCTGTGACCGATTCCTCTTCGACCGATCTCTCCAACATCATCAAGGCTTATGACATCCGCGGGACCTACCCGGACCAAATCAATGAGGATCTGGCTCACTCCGTAGGGGTGGCCTTTGTCAAGGTGCTCGGCATCTCGGCAGCCGATGGCGGTCCGGGTGCCGTTGTCGTGGGTCACGATATGCGACCCTCCGGTCCAGATTTGGTCGCCTCTTTCGCTGAGGGCGTGCGCGAAATGGGTTGCAGTGTCATTGAGATCGGCTTGGCCAGCACCGATGCCCTGTATTTTGCTTCGGGGTACCTGGCCCTACCGGGGGCCATGTTCACCGCCAGTCACAATCCCGCGCAGTACAACGGCATCAAGTTGTGTCGGGTGGGCGCGGCACCTGTTGGTCAAGATTCTGGACTTCGGGAAATCACCGATTTGATTCAGTCGGGGTTTAGCGCCCCCGAAGGTCCCATCGGAAATATCTCGCATCAAGACCTGTTGCCCGAGTATGCAAAGTATTTGCGGGAACTCGTGCCGGTTGAAAACGGGCGTCACCTCAAGGTCGTTGTCGATGCGGGCAACGGCATGGGTGGTTACACGGTGCCCGCGGTACTAGAAGGTGCAGCGGGCCTGCCCGAGTTACCTCTGACCATCATTCCCATGTACTTCGAACTCGATGGCACTTTCCCCAACCACGAAGCCAATCCCATTGAACCGGCGAACCTCGTTGATCTCCAAAACAAGGTTCTGGAAACCGGTGCGGATTTGGGTTTGGCATTCGACGGCGACGCGGATCGTTGCTTTGTAGTCGATGAAAAAGGAAATCCGGTTTCTCCTTCAGCAATCACGGCACTCATTGCAATCCGCGAACTTGCCCGGCATCCCGGTAGCAGCGTCATTCATAATTTGATTACGTCACGAACCGTTCCAGAAGTTGTAGCCGAGAATGGTGGCATTGCCGTGCGCACCCGCGTCGGTCATTCCTTCATCAAGGCGACCATGGCCGAAACCAACGCGGTATTCGGTGGTGAGCACTCCGGCCACTTTTACTTCCGCGACTTTTGGCGAGCAGATTCGGGCATGCTCGCGGCACTTCATTGCATTGCGGCTCTCGGGGAAACTCCGGAGGGCACGCCATTTTCCAGCCTCATGACTCCATTTGATCGATACGCGGCAAGTGGTGAGATCAACACCGTTGTCGCTGATCAAGTTGCCGCCATGAATCACATCAAGTCGGTGTATTCAACGCGCACTGATTTAGGTCCGATCACTTTCGATGACCTCGATGGTCTCAGCGTCGATTCGGATACTTGGTGGTTCAATGTGCGTCCCAGTAATACCGAGCCGTTGCTGCGACTCAACGTGGAGGCAAAGGACCCAGCGCTCATGATCACCCTGCGCGATCATGTGCTGTCTCTCATGAAGGATTCAAAATCAGCCGCAACACCAACTGCAACACCAACTGCAACAGCAACATCCACCTCCTCGAGTTCACCGGCCTCCGCAGGCATTGCTCCGGAATTGTGGACCGTGTTGGCATGTCCGTGCCCCGCTCACGGCGCCCTGCGTGCCAGCGCCGAGCCCGATCGCATTGAATGCACTGTTTGCGGATTGCGGTTCCCCATCCTCGATGGCATCCCGGTCATGCTGATTGACTCAGCTGAGCCAGCACCCTCCGGTTCCTAGGTAGATCGAGGGAAGTCGTGTACGTAATTTCCGGAGCGCTTAAAAATTATGAGTGGGGGACATTCGACGGCTTGCGCCCATGGACCGACGGCCCTGCGCCCCTCGCCGAATTATGGTTCGGGGTGCACCCCAGCGGTCCGTCACCTGTTGTTCCCATGGGTGGGGATTTCGCACTGGCCGACCCATCAACTTCCGAAACCTTGTTGCTCAACTCGATTCTCACGCGCGCAGATGTCCCGATATTGGTCAAGCTACTTTCAGCAGCAAAGCCACTCTCGGTCCAGGTGCATCCGTCAGCAGAATTCGCCCATCGCGGATTCCACGACATCAATAAGCAAGCAGACCCCGGTAATCTGCCATTTGCCGATGAATTCGAAAAAATAGAGCTTCTGCATGCACTTACCGATTTTGAAGCATTCGCCGGCTGGCGAGATTTCACACAGGTCCGAGCCATCTTCGCTTCGCTTTCGGCACTCACCAACGTTGACTTCTTCCCCACCGATGCAACTCAGTCAGAAGCATTCGCGCACCTTGTTCATCATGCCCCCACTATTGCGCAGCTCCCCACCGTCATTGCCGCAATCCCGCGTGCACTCGCGAATCTCGACGCGCATTCACT
>CAITYI010000203.1 GCA_903896585.1 uncultured bacterium | reverse complement strand
GTCAGTCTGGGCACACAGGGCCCGCTCCTGCCAACCGAGTTCCTCGGCATCGGCCAGGGGTACTACTCCCAGAACAATGGCTCCTGCACTTCTGGCAGTAATTTCGGCCACGTGCTGTTCCTCCTCGACCCACAAATCTGCGGGGATAATCTTCAGTGGATATTCAGGTCTTCGTACTAACTAGACAGTATTACAGAGGTGTAATTCACAAACGTCAAGTACTAATAGGACATTTAGGACAAAAATTGATTTTTTTTCAAAAAAATGTCCATTTTTCGAGCGCGTCCCCCAGTTAGCGCGCTGAACGAGGTTAGGGCAGGATTCCCTCGTGGCGCGTAATTCCGAAAAATTCGAAGCGATCCGGGTTACCGTCTTGGCCGGTGGAATTGGCGGCGCCCGCTTTATTCGCGGCCTGACCCAGTCCAACACTGTTGCCGAGTTTCTGGCCACAAAATTTCCAGGGCGCCAACTCGATGTCACCGTTATTGCCAATACCGGAGACGATATCTGGGTTCACGGATTGCGCGTCTGCCCCGATTTGGACTCGCTGATGTACACCCTGGGCGGCGGCATCAGCGCTGAACGTGGGTGGGGCCGGGAAAATGAAACTTTCACCGCTAAAGATGAACTCGCCGCTTATGGCGTTGAGCCGACCTGGTTTGGACTGGGCGACCGAGATATTGCCACCCACCTGGTTCGCACCACCTCGCTCAACACCGGCTACACCCTCACCGAGGTGACCCAAGCGTTATGCACCCGCTGGCAACCGGGTGTCCATCTGATTCCCATGACCGATGACCGTTGCGAGACCCATGTGGTTGTCGACCACCCGGACACCCAGTCACGGGTTGCCATTCACTTCCAAGAGTGGTGGATCAAATATCGGGCCTCATTGCCAGCCCATGACTTTGTGTATGTCGGAAAAGATCAGGCGCGACCGGCTCCGGGTGTGATCGATGCAATTACCAATGCCGACCTAGTGATCCTGCCACCGAGTAATCCCGTGGTATCGATCGGCACGATCCTCAATATTGCCGGGATTCGCGATGCCCTGAAAAACACTTCCGCGCCGGTGATCGGGATCTCACCGATTGTCAACGGCGCTCCGGTTCGAGGAATGGCCGATGCGTGTTTAAGTGCAATCGGAGTGGAAACTTCCGCGGCGGGAGTGGCATTGCATTACGGCTCACGCACATCAGGTTCAGGCCTTTTGGATTACTGGCTCGTGGACACGAGTGATTCGGAATCGGTGGAAGAAATCAACACGGCCGGAATTGCGGCAAGCGCCATTCCGCTGATCATGTCGGATATTGAAATCACCGGTGCCATAGCTCGAGCCGCATTGTCACTAGCTCTGCCTTCAACGTTGAATGCATCCTCGTGATTTCACTCATCGGAGTATCCATTGATCATCGATTCGGCAAAGGCGATGACCTCGCCGGGATTATTCTGCGCGCAATTGAATCATGTGCCGAGTTGCCCGGCGGATTACAAGCCGGCGATATTTTGGTTATCACGAGCAAAATCGTTGCAAAAACAGAAGGGCGCGTGATTGCGGCTCCAGACCGCGAAGATGCAATCACCGCAGAAACAGTTCGCGTAGTCGCCACCAAAATCCACGAGCGTAATGGGATACCGGTCTCAACTCGAATCGTGGAAACCGAACATGGCTTGATTTTGGCGGCCGCCGGGGTAGATGCCAGCAATACCGAGACCGGCACCGTTGTTCTGCTTCCCCAAGACCCTGATGCAAGTGCCCGCACCATACGTGAGTCGATCCAGCAGGTTTTAGGTATTTCCATTGGCGTGATCATCACAGACACACTCGGGCGCGCATGGCGACTTGGGGTAACCGATCACGCAATTGGAGCCTCCGGCATTCACGTACTCGATGACCTCACCGGTACCTCTGATTCATTTGGCCAACAACTCCAAATGACCATGGTCGCCGTTGCCGACCAACTGGCCGCGGCGAGTGAACTGGTTCGCGCCAAGGCCAGCCTGACACCCGTTGCGGTGATTCGCGGTGCCCACACCTGGGTCACAAGCAATGAACAACTATCGGCTCGTGATCTGATTCGCCCCACGGCGGACGATCTATTTTCGGTAGGAACCGCAGAGGCCAAGATCGAAGGTGCGCACAACGCTGTGTACGCGCGGCGCACCGTGCGCTCATTTACCGATTCCCCCGTGCCGGCAGAAGTAATTGACCGCGCACTGCATGCCGCCGCCAGCGCCCCAGCACCGCACCACACTTTGCCGTGGCGGTTTCTCATTTTGGTCCGCGGCCAAGATGATTCCCTCCGCGCAGAGTTACTTGATGCCATGCAGACAACCTGGCAATCAGACTTAGCGGCCGAAGGCCGGACAACTGAAGAAATCGCCGCACGCGTGAGTCGCGGGAATATTCTGCGCACCGCGCCCACGGTGATTTTCCCGTTTGTCGACCTCGCAGCCGGCGCTCATACCTACCCAAATATTGACGGAATGAATAGCGGGCACAACAACGACAGTGAGCGGATCATGTTCCACATTGCCGGCGGTGCGGCCATTGAAAACATGTTGATCAGTATTGCCGCCGATAATTTCGGTTCCGCGTGGATTTCGTCGTCAATCTTCTGTCCGGCAACCATGCGCCGCGTACTGGACCTACCCGATACCTATTGGCCTTTGGGTGCAATTGCGGTCGGCCAGCCGACAGCACCAGCGCGCGAGCGCCCCGAAATTGACGTGCAGTCGCTACTGATCCGAGGAAAATCGAACGGATAATTCAGGGATGACCGAGTCCACCCACACTCGAACGCCCTCGCGCAATTCATTGTGCGCGCCAACCTGACTGTGATCACCGATCACACTGCCGTCAATAATGCAGTGATCGCCAATCACGGCGCCCTCACCAATGATGCTGTTGCGGATAACGCAGTGATCGCCAATCACGGCACCCGCGAAAACCACGCTGCCGCTGACAATTGAATCGACCCCAACCCGGGCATTCACACCAAGTGTGGTTCCGTCCGAGATCACCGCAGTGGGATCGACAATTGCGCCAGCGAGGATCAGAGATTCACCGGGGGCGATCACTGCCGGCGATGGTGCAATGCCGCGCACCAGGTCCACCGAACCTTGTACAAATGCCAACGGCGTACCCAGGTCCAGCCAATAACCTTGATCAACAACACCACTGACCAATCGAGACTGCGCCAAAAGTTCAGGGAACGTCTCGCGCTCAACGGAAACCGGGCGCCCTGGTGGTATCCGGTCAATCACAGATCGAGTGAATACGTAGCAACCCGCATTGATTTGATCGGTCACAATTTCTTCGGGTGTTTGCGGCTTTTCCAAAAATTGCAGAACGCGTCCGGTGGGATCGGTCGGCACTAGGCCGTAGGCCCGCGGGTCGCTCACCTTGGTCAGATACAAAGTGACATCGCTATTCGTCTGTTCGTGGTGGTGTACCAGAGCGTTGATATCCAGCCCGGTTAAGACATCTCCATTAAAAACAATTACGGAATCGGTGGGTGCTGATGTCAGAAATGATGAGGCATACCGGATGGCGCCACCTGTTCCTAGGGGTTCGTCTTCGGTGGCGATCACAATATCGATCCCACTATCGGCAGCCCCCAATTCGGAGTTGGACAGGAAATCGGCAAAGACATCTGCCTTGTAACTCGTGGCCAACACGATTCGGGTCACGCCAGCATCGCGAGCGCGCAGGATTTGATGAACGGTGAAAGGGACGCCGGCAACGGGCAGCATTGGTTTCGGAGTGTTGATGGTGAGCGGACGCAACCGCGTGCCCTGTCCCCCGACCAGAAGTATTGCCTCACGCATAGAGGGCAGCCTGCCACAGGTGCCACCCGAACCTCGGTTAGCCTGCACGAATGCAGTCACCGGATATTTGGCAACTCATGGCGCGAATCCCGCATCCCGATCAGCCCTTCGTCACGGTTGTCAGCCCTGACGGCCGAGTAGAGCTATCGGGTCGAACGCTGGGCAATGGAGTTGCCAAAGCGGCGAATGCTTTCCGCGATGTCTTGGATACCGAACCTGGTGACTCGGTGGTGGTGGATCTCGGCTGGACCTGGCAACAATCCGTCTGGCAAGGAGCCGCCTTAATTGCCGGCCTGCAACTCGTGGGGGGTACAACCGAGGCCGATGTGCACATCACCCCCGCACGCATTTCGACCCACCCGCTTGGCTTGCCCACCGGTGCTACAACCGAAATTACCCAAGATGTTTTAGGTCAACCTGATAGCTGGATGTATCCGGAGTTCTTTCCCGAGCAACAATCCCTCATTGACTCGACTCGCGAGTGGGCTGCAGCCCAAAAAGTAGGAACATCTGAGCGGATTGCAATTGTGACCGCAGATACAAATAACAATGGTGCCTATTTTTTTGGACCATTTCTTTTACCATTGGTGACCCAGGGCTCGG
>CAITYI010000202.1 GCA_903896585.1 uncultured bacterium | reverse complement strand
CCGCCGACCGGCCTAACGCATCACGCTATTTCTTTTGCCCTGTGCTCCCATGTACACGGTCAAAAGTTGAACGGTGTCCTCACTCTTATTGATCCCGTTGTAATTGGTTTTGACCGCTTGAATAAATGAGCTACCGGCTGGGAATTCTTTGGTGACCCCGGCTTCATATTCCACCGTGTAGGTGCCCGACATTACGTACACGAGGACTGGAATCCGGTGCAGTTGCCATCCGGTTTCCTGTCCGGGCTCCAAGGTGGTTATTGCACTGGAGATTTGCGCCGCACCCTTTTTTGGGTACTCCACTTTTTGATCCAATACGGTGATTCTTTGGTCGGTCAGCAGTTGCTGACTTCCCACGACAATCTCTGTTGTCGCCGTTTCTGATTCGGTCTGGGCTGCGCCTTCCTCTGAACCGCCGCAACCGCTCAGTAGGATTATCCCCACAAGTACCACCGAGGCAATCGACGCGATTTTTGAATTCCGCATTCGGCCAACGTAACAGATTGATAACGAGCCCGCAGGAAGGCTGAGGAATACATGCAGATTTTCCCCAGGTTTCTGCATACCAGCAGAGGCGTTCCCCTCACCCGGTGGCGCTCTGAGCGGCGCTGGACCTCCAAACCATCCACCCTGTTTGTTCTGATCTTGGGCCTGTGGCTATTTGGCACCGGTGAAGCGCTCTTGGTGATTGCCGATCTGGGTGTGGGTCCTTGGACCGTGCTCGCTCAGGGGGTCTCCACGCGAACACCTCTGGATCTCGGTGCCGCCACGTTCCTGATCAGCGTGCTGGTCCTGCTGGTCTGGATCCCCCTCAAAGAGCGCCCCGGCCTTGGCACAATTGCCAACGCAATCGTGATCGCCACCGCCCTGCAGTTCATGAGCTCGGTGATCCCGCACCCAGAGAACCCGGTGATTCGAATTGGTGCGGTTCTGTTCGGTATTGCATTGGTCGGAATCGGCAGCGGCTTGTATCTCACCACCAATCTCGGACCGGGTCCTCGAGACGGCATGATGACCGGGATTCACCAGCGAACCGGTTGGCCGGTTGCCAGGGTGCGACTGGGAATTGAAGTGCTTGTTTTGATTATTGGTTGGTTCCTCGGTGGCACGGTCGGCCTGGGAACCATTCTGTTCGCGATCCTTATTGGACCTTTTGTCGGATATGGACTGAAAATCGTTGGGAAACTAGCCGGCGCAAAGGCAGTAGTTGAAACTGTTGACGAACCCGAGCTGGATGCATGACGATTACAACATGACCGGTTCACCGAACGCGGTACTTGTCACATTCGATCAACTTTCGCTCACACACGGCGCACTTGCCATGGCGGATCCCAAGCGCGATCACGTTCTCATGGTGGAAAGCCATTCCATGTTCGAAAAACGTAACTGGCATGCACAACGGATTTTCTTCTTCCTTTCCACCACCGCCCATTTTGTTGAGGAACTTCGCGGTCGAGGGTTCACGGTCGCCTACATTCGTGCCGCATCCCTGACACAGGGAATCAACGAATTTCGACAAGCCAATCCTGGTATGCCAATTCGAACCACCACACCCACCTCACATGCCATGTGCTCGCTCATGATCAAGTTAGGCATTGAGTTAACACCTAATAATCTCTTTCTGACCTCTCCCGAGGAATTCACCCAATGGGCCAAGGGTTACAAGTCACTCACTATGGAGTATTTCTACCGGTGGCAGCGCAAGAGACTCAATATTTTGATGGATGGCGACTCTCCAGTTGGTGACCAATGGAATTTCGATGCGGATAACCGCCTGCCCCCACCGCGACCTAAGAAAGGTCAGCCACCCCATCTCTGGCCCGAACCCCTCTACTTTGAGCCCGATGCAATTGACAGGGAAGTGCTGCTTCGAGTCTCCGAATTTCAGACCTGGGGTGGGACACCCGATGGCACCTGGGCGACCACTCGCAGCGGCGCATTACGGGCGCTCGAACACTTTGTCACCCATTCACTCGCTGATTTCGGTCCCTATGAAGATGCCATGCCCACCGATACCTGGACGGTGAATCATTCGCTATTGAGTCCCTATTTGAATGTGGGGTTGCTACACCCAGAGGAAGTTGTTCACGCCGCTCTCACTCGTTACGAACAAGGTGGTATTCCACTTTCGTCTATTGAAGGCTTTGTTCGCCAAGTTATTGGGTGGCGGGAATACATCAATGGGGTGTACTGGTTTTTTGACTCGGAGTACCGCAACAACAACCGGCTCAACGCACATCGGAAACTCCTTCCACTTTTCACCGATTCGAGCCAGACTCACATGAATTGCATGCGAGAAGTAGTTGCCGATGTCGAAAAGCGGGCATGGACCCACCACATTCCCCGGCTCATGCTTTTGGCCAACCTCGCGTTACTCACCGATGTTGAGCCCGAGAAGATGCTTGATTGGATGCGCACCTCATTTATTGATGCAGCTGATTGGGTCATGGTGCCGAATGTCATTGGCATGGGAATGTATGCAGACGGTGGACAGATGATGACCAAACCATATGCCGCTGGTGGCGCATATATCTCCCGCATGAGCAACTACTGCGGGCCGTGTAAATACGATCCCAAAAAACGGACCGGAGCAGATGCCTGCCCCTTCACCACCCTGTATTGGGATTTCCTTGATCGCCATCGCGATCAATTCGCCGGCAACCACCGCATGGGCCAACAGATTCGCGGCCTGGATCGCCTCTCCGACCTTCCTGAAGTTCGAGCCCGTGCACAAGAAGTCCTCACCGCGCTCGACCGTGGCATGATGTAACCATGGTGGAGCCGGTACCCCAAGACGTGCGTGATTTACGCAGACTCAAATTCTCATCTGTCCTTCAAATTGTGGCAGCGATCTTCTTTTTTGGTGCAGGAGTAATTGGCGGCGTCTCCATTGGTTGGGGATTCGTTCCATTTCTACTCTTTGCTCTGGGTCTAGCCAATATCGCCTTGTTCACGCTAACGCGCAAAGCAATTGCTTCACGAACCAAAAGCTAATAATCCAGCAGCACCCAGGGCCAAGACAACTCCCACGCTCTGGATCGCATTCATGCGCTCGTTAATCACAACCCGGGCCAGGACAACCGTGGCCGCTGGGTACAGGGAACCCAACACGGCCACGACGGAGAGCAACCCTCGCTGGCTGGCCAACTGAAATAGACCATTGGCAACTGCATCAAGAACTCCTGCTGCAATCGCCAGCAGCCAGGGAAATGCGTTTCGATTAAATGAGCGCACCACAAAAACAACGACAGTAATCATGATGACAGTGGAAACCCAGCGACCAAGGGTCGCCACCCACACCCCCGAATCCTTCGGCGCCACTCCAAGTGCAGTCAGATACAAGCCAATGGCAACACCGGATGCGATCGCCAGCATGATCGCAATCGGTGGCGTCTTGCCATGATGTTGCGACTCCCTGCTCACCAAAATAACCGCCACCACCGCGAATGCCATACCTAGATAAGCCCACCCAGTGGGATGCTCACCACGAAAGACACCCACGAGAACCGGGATCGCACCACTCATGACGGCGGTGATGGGGGAAACAATTCCCATCTGCCCTCGCACCAAGGCGGCGTACAGCAATGCGATTGCAATGGAACCGATTACGCCAGTTGCAAGCGCATAGCCAATTAACTCGGTGGATAACTCACCAGGAATAATCGTGAGTGCAAAAATCGTGATGACAACGGCGCCCGCCGGATAGGAAACTGCAAGAACCTGAGCGGTCCCGGCCCGCCGTGCCGCTAAACCACCAACAAAATCGGCGACACCCCACGAGAGACTAGAAATAAGTGCCAGCAGCGCGGCCACTTGTACCTACCTCTCCCGGGAATATCAGTTGTGCGGGAGCCGAGGCTACTGCACAGTGACTACCTGATTCGGATTGGCTTGGCCAAGGTACCCGCATTGGCAGCTCCATTTGGAAAATCAGGTGCTGTGGCATGCCCTCATGTCATCAACACCCCCAGGAGGCCCACGATCCCATGTGGTGACCACCCACATGGGACCGCTCAATTGGGACCGCTCGATTGGGACCACCCGATTGGGACCGCTCGATTGGGACCGCTCGAATCTTTAACTATCGGGCCAAGTTCCGCTCGAATGCATCAAGGTGGCGATCCGACCCGCGTAGCAGAGAGTTGAGCACTAACTCAACATCTGCTGCTGAGTTAACTTCCAAGGAATCCTTGAGATCCGCGATATCGAGTTTTTCAATGGTGACTCCGACTTGCAAGGCCGCGGTGCGTGATTCCAGACCATCTTTGACCAACTTGTTGTAAAGGGCCTGCAGATTTGGATCATCGAACACACCTGGCTTGTCTCCTACCGTTGGATCCTTGATGTTGTAGGTACCGAGTAGGTCGCGCACAGCTTCCATGTGGGTTAACTCAGCTCGAGCGATATTGTCAAAAACCCGAAATGAAAAAGCCTCTCCCAGAGTCACGTAGACATCATGTGCCAACTTTTCCTCAGCCACCATGTATTGCAACGACTCTGCGTCCACACCGGGTGCTGCCTGAGCCACTCCTGCGGTGAAAACCATGGGCACAGAAAGCCCTATTGCTACCAGTGATTTTGTTAGGTTTTTCATGTCACTCACTCCTCTTAACTCACTACTCGGAAAATCTTCTTATATTTTTATTCTCCGCTTCGCGGTGAGTGGTGTCGCGCGCAGAAGGTAAGGGGAATGTAAGGAAAAAATCAAAAAAATAAGAGTGAGTTAATAACTCGGCCACGTATCAGATACGCGATAACCCTCCGGCCACGGATCACTTGGATCCCGGTACAACTGACTGGTGCCATAAATAAACGCCTGACCAGCAACGGTGGGAATTATTGCTGGTATTCCTTGCAGATCAATTACGGCACCCACGGTGCACGTGAACTCCGAGCCAATGATTGACCGACCAACAAAGTGATCACCGACTGCCAACTCACCCCGTGAGTGCAGTACCGCCATGAGCGCGCTGCATCCGGTACCTGTCGGTGACCGATCCAATTTCCCTGGGTTGATCACACACACATTCGTTGACGTCAGGACACCAGCGTCATTGCGATCAAGCGGTCCGGTGAAATAGGTAAAGGAGTGGTGGGTCCATTCAGGTAATTCCGGGTGGCGAAACTCCAACTGCTCGTTCGCCGCAGCCCTGATCGCCATGCCTAAACGAGCAAGTTCACCTGCTTCACTGGGAACCAATTCGAAACCGAGTGCGCGTGCATCGGTCATGACGAAACTGTCGCCACCAAAAGCCGTGGTCACGTTGATACCACCCATGCCCACAACTTCTATTGTGGCGCTGGCATGCATGACGAAACTAGGAATATTCTCTAGCTCTACCGATGTCACCTTTCCGCCTGCGCACTGGGCGCGCACCCTGACCAAACCTGCAGGTGCTTCAAGAACTAATTCGGTCAGAGGTTCCACCATGGGCACAATTCCCGTCTCCAAAACCACCGTGGCGACACACATGGCATTCGAACCGGACATGGGTGGTGTGTCTGCCGGCTCCATAATGATGAAACCCACAGCAGCCTGGTCAGACTTCGGTGGGACGAGCAGGTTGTAATGGCGAAATACCCCGCCACGCGGTTCATTGAGAAGGAAATTACGCAGGGAATTATCGCGTGCAATAAAACGAGACTGTTCCCAGATTGTGTCGCCGGGTGGTGCCGCCACTCCCCCAACCACGACATCGCCCACTTCACCTTCGGCATGTACGTGAACAACATGCACAACATTTCCGGTTTTCACTGAGGCACTAAGACATTCGCCAATTACCAGTAGCCGTGACGGCAATGTATTTGGTGCCCGGTGGCAAAACCACTCGACCGGAGTACGCCCCCGTTTCCTCGACCAGTGCGAATCCACTCATGCCCTTGCCCGAAATGGGGAACACCTTGAAATCACCTTGACCCTGGTGGGTGAACTTCTTGGTCACAACTCCGCGGGTTGCTTTTTTCAATTGAATCACCATGGAAGTTGAACCGCTGGTCACTCGAGGGGCACTGGCAAGTGGCTTGACCGTGACTGTCCACGGACCCGTTGTTTCAACTTTCGCTCCAATAATGGGCTTGAATTCCTTTTCCTGGAACACGGTTCCGGACCAAGGTCCGGTTGAAT
>CAITYI010000201.1 GCA_903896585.1 uncultured bacterium | reverse complement strand
GCACACTTCTATGGTGCCGTCGGGCGCCCAACCGGTCACTGTGAGATCACCGGGGGAGTCCACCGCTTGATGGTGTGAGGAATTCACTTCAAAATCGGTCGTGGCAAAAATTTCGGCAATGCGGGATCCGGGAGCGAACCGGGCGCCGTGCTGAACAAACTGACCCGGTTGTTCGCGGTGCACCTCGGTGTCAGGGACGCTGGGGAGATCTTGAATCAATGAACCACCATGGGCAACGGCCATGATTTGTAGGCCGCGACAGATCCCTAGAACTGGAATATTGCGTGTCCTCGCATACTCGTACAAGGCAAACTCTGAGGAATCGCGTGCGGTGCGTGGTGAATCCGCGGTGGCGTGGGGCTGTTGGTGGTAACGGGTGGAGTCAATATCCGCGCCGCCCACCAACACGAGGCCATCGAGTCGATCGAGCACGGAGGGTTCTTGCTCGGGTGGAAGAATCACCACCTGGGCCCCCGCAGCCTGCAGTAGGTCCACGTACCACTTGGGAACGAGTGCAGCGGGCGTATCCCACGCACCCCAACGGGCGGGCTCCACATAGCAGGAGATTCCAACAACGGGCATAGCGCAAGTGTGTCAGATCCCACCGCTAGCGTTGGTGATATGTCGGGAGATAAAACGTGGGTGCAACGGGGTTTCATTGCTTTCGACACCGAAACCACCGGTGTTGATGTTGCCAGCGAAAGAATTGTCACCGCCGCCGCTGTCGTCTTCATGGGTGGCGAAGAAACCGAGAGTCGCGAGTGGTTGATCAAAGTAGATGTGGATATTCCCGAGCGCGCAACCGAGGTGCACGGCATCACCAACGAGATCAGTCAGAACCAGGGTCTGGATCAACGTGAGGCACTGGCGGACATTAGGTCTTATCTGGTGGATTCGGGTTTCCCTGTTGTCTGTTTCAACTCCCAATTCGACCGGGCGATTCTCGATGCCAACCTCATCCGGGTTGGTCTTGACCCCCTTCCCTCGGTCCCAGATATCTGCCCCTATGTAATCGACAAGCAGCAGGACAAATATGTCAAAGGAAAGGCTCAACGCAGATTACAGCCGACCGTGGCGCGTTATGGCCTCGAAATCTCCGAAGATGACTGGCACGGCGCCCTCGCCGACTCCCGGATCACCGGCCAGCTATTGCTGGCCCAACAGGCGCGGTTCCCGCACCTATTTCAACCCGATGTCGCCGAGTTGGCTGACGCCGTTACAGCCTGGCGCGAGCAACAGGACCGGGAATTCAATGAATGGCTGGCCCGCCAGCCACCCAGGGACTAAAACTGGCCGCTGGGTGGGCCCGCTATCCCGGTTTCTCTCCCATGCCCGGCCTTCGGTACTCTTGGCTGCTGCTGTGGGTGACACCACAGCCTGGTCACCCTGGAAGGTGTCCAGTACGGCTCACCCCCACCCTGGTGGTGAGTGCAGAAACCGAGTCCCTACGAGAAAGCAAGGTGGCGTCCAGTGCGCACATATAGTCCCAAGGCCGGCGATATCACTCGCGAATGGCATGTCATTGACGCCTCCGATGTTGTTCTCGGCCGGCTCGCAACTCACACCGCGGCTCTTTTGCGCGGCAAGCACAAGCCCATCTTCGTTCCCCACTTGGACGTTGGCGACTTTGTGATCATCATTAATGCGGACAAGGTTGCCCTGACCGGTTCCAAGTTGGAACAGAAGAAGGCCTACCGTCACTCGGGTTACCCGGGCGGACTCACCGCAACCACCTATGCCGAACTCCTGGAGACCAACCCAGAGAAGGCCGTGCTCAAAGCGGTTAAGGGAATGATCCCTCACAACAAACTTGGACGCGCCCAGCTGACCAAGCTCAAGGTGTATGCCGGTTCCGAACACCCGCATGCTGCGCAAAACCCCAAGCCCTTTGAAATTACCCAGGTCGCGCAGTAAGCGCGCAGGAGAGGATCACAGTCGTGTCAGATCTTGAAGTAGATGTTATTGAAATAGATGCCGAGGAAGTAATTCCTTCGGAGTACACCAGCGAGAGTGTCAAGCCGGTAATCACCCGCGACGTTGTCGTAGCACCGGCTAATGCAACCGGTCGCCGCAAAGAAGCAGTTGCCCGCGTTCGCCTGGTCCCCGGAACGGGACAGTGGAAAATCAATGGCCGCGATCTCGGCGGTTATTTCCCCAACAAGGTGCATCAGCAGATCGTCAACGAACCATTCGTCTCCCTCGGCGCAATCGGCAAATTCGATGTCATTGCCCGTCTGCATGGCGGTGGCACCAGTGGCCAGGCTGGCGCTTTGCGTCTGGGAGTTGCCCGTGCGTTGAATGAAATCGACGAAGATGGCAACCGCCCGATTCTGAAGAAGGCCGGATTCCTCACCCGTGACCCACGGGCCAAGGAACGCAAGAAGTACGGTCTGAAGAAGGCTCGCAAGGCTCCGCAATACAGCAAGCGCTAATTGCATGGGCCTTTTCGGTACCGACGGTGTCCGAGGCTTAGCCAACAAAGATCTCACCGCCGAACTCGCATTGGATTTATCAGTCGCGGCTGCACATGTACTCGCCGACGCTGGTGTTTTCGCAGGTCACCGACCCCGAGCAATTGTGGGTCGGGACACGCGAGCCAGCGGTGAATTCCTTGAAGCGGCTGTCGTTGCCGGGCTAGCGAGTGCCGGAATCGATGTCACCCTCGTGGGTGCACTTCCCACACCCGCCGTGGCATTTCTCACCGCTCACACCGACGCTGACCTAGGTGTCATGCTCTCTGCTTCACATAACCCCATGCCGGACAACGGGATCAAGTTTTTTGCCCGCGGTGGCCATAAACTCGATGATTCCCTCGAAACCGCCATCGAGGCGCGCATGCGCGAACCCTGGGAACGACCAACGGGAGCCGATGTCGGCCGGGTAATCACCGACACGGAGGCCGGTTCGGTGTTTGTCTCCCACCTGCTCAACACACTGCCCCAAGGAACACCGCTCGCGGGGTTGAAAGTGGTGGTTGATTGTGCCAATGGTGCAGCATCGACCGTGGGCCCTGAAGCGCTCCGCCGAGCGGGTGCTGAAGTTATTGCAATCCATGCAGCACCTAATGGACTCAATATCAATGAAGGTTGCGGCAGCACCCATATTGATGATCTTCGCGCGGCTGTTGTGGAACATTCTGCGGACGCGGGAATCGCCTTTGACGGCGATGCTGATCGCTGCCTTGCCATCGATGCCAACGGTCAAGACGTTGACGGGGATCACATTCTGGGAATTCTCGCCATTGCGCGATTCCAATCAGGAACTCTTGTGGGGAACACCGTGGTCAGTACGGTCATGGCCAACCTTGGTTTCAATTACGCCATGAAGTCAGCAGGCATTGCAGTTGTTGCCACCGCTGTCGGCGATCGCTATGTCCTCGAGGAAATGCGTGCCAATGGCTACACCCTCGGTGGTGAACAAAGTGGGCACGTGGTCATGAGTGAGCACGGCACGACCGGCGATGGAATTCTCACCGCATTGCATTTGCTACACAGTGTTGCCCAATCGGGTTCGACTCTGGCTGCACTCGCCAGCGTGGTGGAAAAAATGCCCCAGGTTCTGCTCAATGTCAGCGGTGTCGATCGAGATGCCCTCGCAGCTAATGAGCGCATTGCCGCTGAAGTCGAATTACTCGAAAGCGCCATGGATGGCAGTGGCCGGATCCTGCTGCGCCCGTCCGGCACCGAGCCAGTTATTCGCGTAATGGTGGAGGCGGAGAGCCAGGTGGCTGCCCAACGGGTGGCCGAGCAGCTGGCTCGGATCATTACCCACGAATTGGCCATCTGACGCATCTTGATGCAAAGCATTGATGTTATGATGCACCCATGCGAACCACGGTCACCATTGAGGACTCCGTCTATGCACAAGCCAAAGTCGTTGCCGCCCAAGGACAAGAATCTGTGGGTGAACTAATCACGACCGCATTGCGTCAGTACCTTTCAGATGTGGGAGCCCCCTTGGAACTCGAATTACCAGTTCTGCCCCAATGGTCGGGTGGGGGCATTCGCCCTGGCATTGACATTAATGACTCGTCGTCGTTGTTGGAAGTGCTCGATCACGGCCAGAGCCTCAATGCACTGCGTTGACGTAAACGTCTTGGTTAATGCCTTCATTGCGGAGCAACCTCACAGTTCACTGGCCTTCAATACGCTTGTTCGTCTCCAACAGAGCCCGAGAAAAACCATTGTGCTGCCGACCGTAGCAACTGGATTCTTGAGATTAGTGACAAACCGTCGCGTCTTTCGGAATCCGAGTCCTATTGACCACGCAGCTGATTTCCTCGATGCATTCACTGCCGGCCGTCATGTATCTGTGGTCGAGCCTGGGCCCGAGTACTGGCGGGTCTTTCGCGATCTGGTTAATAAGTACGGCCCGATTGCCGATGAAATCCCTGATGTTCAGATCGCAGCATCGGCCATCGTTCTGGGAGCGAGTGTTGTGTCCTTTGATAGAGGGTTTGCCCGATTCTCTGAAATTGAATGGATCAACCCATTGGCGGAAGGCATCTAGAAAATAGGGACGCCAACCATCTGGCGGTAGGCTGAGGGCGTGTGCGGAATCGTGGGTTATGTAGGCCAGAAGCAGGCCCTTGAGGTGGTCGTGGCCGGGTTGCGGCGCATGGAGTACCGCGGCTATGACTCCGCGGGTATCGCGGTGATCGCCGATGGCAAACTCGAAATCCGCAAGAAGGCCGGCAAACTGGTCAATTTGGAAACCCTGTTGGGCTCGGATCCACTCCCAGACTCCACCACCGGCATTGGCCACACTCGGTGGGCGACCCACGGTGGTCCCACCGATGGCAATGCCCACCCCCATGTC
>CAITYI010000200.1 GCA_903896585.1 uncultured bacterium | reverse complement strand
GCCATGATCGTCACCGTTGGTGCCGGGTACTTCTGATCAGATCCATCACCTTTAACTTGAGTCCACGCCTCTGTCGAAGCGGTGTCGTTCCCGATGATCACTCCTGCTCGGCGAACTGTGAGCGGTCCAGTGACATCGGTTGAGGGAACCGTGATTTCGACGCTGCCATCTGCAGCAACTTTGGCCCGTGTCACTCGCGTGTCACCTGAGAAAAGGCTGACTTCCTTGTTGGCCAGACCGTCAAAGAGTGCTGAGACGGTGGTGTTGCCACCGGCCTTGCTAACGGTGAGTTCTGCATCGCAGCGTTGCACCACGGGAATGGAAAGAATGCGTGATGTTTCATCTGCATTGAGGGTTGGCCACTTCAGGTTGACCCCAAAGTCATCAAACTCGTTATCACGCAGTTCTCCACCGGACCAGGTGATGGTTGAACCGGTACGACTGATGGTCCAACCCGCTTTGTTCTGTGGTTTGACACCTGCGGGATTGACCCCCGCGGGGATTGTCATGGTGACTGCATTGGTGGTGTCACCACCGCAGCCGTGGGGTACGCGAAGGAACATAACCCCGTAACCACCTGATTTTGCTGTTGCGCCATACAGGTTTGCAGTCACGTGGGCATTTGCAGGGACTGCTGCTGTCAGGCTGAGTGCTGCGGCAGCACCGACAACTACTGCGATGCGCACAGCTGTTCGGGACATAAATGTAGACATTAAAACTCCTTATGAAATAAAAGATGATTGTTTGTTACCTTTGAAAAAGGATGAGCATCAACGACACCGATAACTTGGAGTGTTGATGTAAGAGAAATCGTTACTGGCTAGACGAATAAGGGGGGTGCGCGCCCAGCATCAGTTCGCACACATGCTCTGAGGCACTTGGCGAGGGGAACTGACGGTAGTGAAACCGTGGAAGGAAACTCACAAGCTTGGACAACCAGTAGAACGGGGGCAATAAACGGTCTGATCAACTCGGCAAATCGCTCGGAAATGCGATCAGCGTGTAGGACGACGAGTGCTGCAAGTAGGCCACCGGCCACGTGGAAGGCGAGCATGGTGGGCTCGGGGATGAACGAGCCACCGACGTGTACGTGAGAGTGTATTTCCGTGAAGGTGAGCGTTACGTGTCCGAGTATTTGCAATGCAAGGAAGAGCATGAAGGCATGAGTGTGACGCATTCCCCGCTTCACGGGAATACACATGAGAATGCAGATTGCGAGAACGAGGGTGACTCCGAAGATACTGGGCAATGTCCCGACAGCGGCTGTATGTGGGATGAGGGTGAGCACGACTACCGCGCCACCGAGAACCAGGGCGCGAAGCAAGCTCGAAGTGCCTCCGTTAGCCCGACTCACTTGTGCATCCTATCCGCAGACCGAGCCCGAACCTAACTTGTCCTCCCCAGCATGATTGCCGCGGTATTCGACATATTTTCTCTTGATAAGTGAACCAGGTGTTCGTGGGTTGTAGTCGGAGGTGCCTGTCGGAGCGAAGGAAAATCTCGCCGCGGCAAAGGAGCGGGTCAACCTATGGGGGCGGTTTTCTGGTAGTAGACTCAGAATCCAATCGTTGAAAGGGCACCATGCGAGCATTGAAATCAAGAAGTATTGCTATGTCAGTAGTTTCCCTTGCCACCCTGGCGGCTCTTACCGCCTGCGGTAGTTCGTCCACCGACTCAGACGGTGCTGCGGGAACATCTGATTCGAGCGACGGTGGTACCGAGGAAACAGCTGAGGCTGGCACGGGTGCCATGGCGGATGCTGGGTTCGCGGTCACGGTGTACCTCGACACAATCTGGCCAATTGAAGGCAATGATTATGCGGACGCTGCGAGTGTTGAGGGATGGTGCGCAACATTTGCCACCGATCCAGATGCTGCGGTAGTCGCTGTCACCGAGTATTTGAACTCCATGGCAGAAGTTGCCGCTGCCGACCCTGAGTCGGTCAAAACTGCTGTTACCGAGTATCTCGATGGCAACTGCTACCTGCTTGACGAGTAATAAATTTAGGTGACTCTGTTACCGCATTGAAAAGGCCGTGCACCGGGATTACCAGTGCACGGCCTTTCAATTTATTGCTTCAGAGCATTATGCACACTTAGAAAGGTACTGTGCCTTCTTGCCTGCAGCTGTGTTCACGTTGGACTTATCCAAGATGGTGAACCCAGTTGTGATCTTCTTCTTTGTCTTTTGACCCTTGATGGCCTTAATTGCTTCCGTGACGCCATCGACGCCAATTTGGTAAGGCTGCTGAGCGATCAGTGCCTGCACCGTTCCGGCCTTGAGTGCTTTCACCTGGTCGGGGCCTGCATCGAATCCGATGACAACAATCTGGCCCTCTTTCCCAGCCTGCTTGATACCAGTTGCGGCACCTTGAGCTGAGAAAAGGTTAGAAGCAAAAATTGCCTTCAGGTTGGGATTAGCAGCGATAGCTGCTGTGGTGATCTGAGCAGCCTTTGCTGGCTCATTGTCAGAGTACTCCTGGCCAATGAACGTGTACTTGCCGCCGCTTGCGTCCACTGCAGCCTTGAAGCCACCGTCGCGAGCATCTGTTGTGCTGATACCGGGCTTGACACCGATACCCATGACAGCGCCGCCACCGGGAACGAGCTTCTCAACTGCCTTGAAGGCTTCCTGTCCACCTGCGAAGTTATTCGAAGAGATTGCTGAAGCAGCAAACTTCGGGTTCTTCACAGTTGTGTCAACGAGTACGATCTTGATACCCTTCTTTGCAGCATCCTCGAGTGGCTTCTGCATTGCGTTGACATCGTTTGGCGCGATCAGGATTGCATCGGGCTTGCTGGCCACGATTGAATCCAGGATTGGCTTCTGAAGTGTGGCATCGAACTTAGCTGGACCGACAGTCTTGACGGTAGCGCCAGCTGCCTTCGCTGCAGCAGCTACACCGCAGTCCATTGTGATGTAGAAACCATCACCCTTGACACCCTGGATAAATACGATGCTCTCACCGGCAGCATTTGCTGGTTGAGCGACACCGAGGGTGAGACCTGCAACGAGTCCAACACTGAGTGCCGTAATCGCTGACTTCTTGAACTTTGCTTTCACTCTGTACCTTCTTTCTCTTTCTCCGTTGGTCCCACTTGCGCGCCTCCGACTTGGGGGCGCCTGGGTTTGCGACCTGATCCGCGAATGGCGCGTTCTCGACGCCTACCGTCTATATAGACGGCTCCGATCAGGAAGATTCCGATAACGACGCCCTGCCAGTAGGACTCGACGCCGATAATGATGAATCCGGACTGCAACACCACGGGGATGAGCAATCCGATTACAGATCCAAAGATTGTGCCAATTCCACCAAAGAGTGAGGTGCCACCGATGACCACGCCCGCGATAACCGTGAGTGGTGTCATGGAGTTCCCACCAATGGTTGTCTGCTGGAAAAATGCGATGCTCATCCAGCCGGCAAGACCGGCGGTTGAACCCGAGATGATGTAGATCCAGATCAACTGACGATCGACTTTCACACCCACCCGACGGCAGGCTTCGGGATTTGACCCGACGGCATAGGTGGTCAAACCGAATCGGGTCCGGTGCAAGATGATGGCGCCAATGACACACACGACCGCGGCCAGCACCACCAAATTGGGAATCTCGCCAAAGAGATTACCGAAACCGATGGTGTCCACCATGACCGTTGGGATTTCGTAGAGATCGATTCCACCGGTCAGAACCTGTGCTAGCCCAAGTGCAGCACCCATTGTGCCCAGAGTCACGATAAATGCCGGCACCTTGGCTTTGGCAACTAAGAAGCCATTCAGCCAACCCCACGCGGCGCCAGAGGCAATCGCGACGACTAGACCGATGATGGACGTTGTCCACCCGGTCGCTCCGAGGTTTCCCATCACCATGGCCGAAACCACTGAACTGAAAACAAGGACCGAGCCAATGGACAGGTCAATGCCCGCCGTGATGATCACAAAAGTCGCACCCACGCCGAGCACGGCAAAAATCGCAGTGTTCATCATGATTGAGCGGAGGTTGAACACGGTGAGGAAGGCATCCGGTGCCATGATCGAGAACACGGCCGAGATCGCTAGTAGTACGAGGACGATTTGAAGTGCTTGAACCCTGGTGATGCGTTGAATAATGGTGACTTGTTCACTTTTGATCATGTCCTGAATGTCTTGTGAACTAGTTTTCATTGGCGCACTCACGCTGCCTCCTCATCAAGTTTGCCCGTCATTGCACCAACGAGTTCTTCAATACTCGAATCAGCGGCATTGATTGTGGCCACGCGACGTCCACGACGAAGCACTTGAACCGTGTCCGCTACCTCGAGTACCTCCGGCATGGAATGGCTGATGAGAACCACACCGATTCCCTTGTCGCGCACTCTGCGGATCAGATCGAGAACGTTTGCGGTTTGGACCACACCTAATGCCGCGGTGGGCTCATCAAAGAAAATGATTTTGCTGGCCCAGGCCGCGGATCGAGCTACTGCAACACTCTGCTTTTGCCCACCGGACATGGTTCCCACTGGCTCGTTGAGCTTTCGCACTGTTGCGCCCAAATCCGTGAAAACTTCCACACTGCGATCCCGCATAGCCTTGCGGTCCATGAAACCGAGGAGACCGAGTAAACCTGACCGCTTGATCTCACGGTTTAAATACAGATTCTCAATCGGGTCCAAATGGGGGCACAGGGCGAGGTCTTGAAACACCGTTTCGATTCCGTGAGACCTGGCCGCGGCTGGATTGTTGAAGTTGACCCACTCACCTTCGAGCCTGACCTCACCGCCCTCGGAATTCTCCGTTCCCGAAAGAATCTTGACCAAGGTCGACTTGCCAGCACCGTTGTCACCAATGAGCGCGGTCACCTGTCCCGCTTCGACATCAAAATCTGCGCCGTCAAGGGCGACAACCGATCCGTAGGTGCGAACAATGCCGCGCGCTTCTAAAAGTGCCATGGTTACCTTTTTCCCTCCTGCCACGGCGTGGCCCGACCTGCAATTGCTTCCCGCAACTTCAACAGGCGCGGCCGCGCAGTTTCCGTCAAAAAAGTTGCCCGCTCCTGTGGGTTCAGTCCCACAGCTTCCTTCCACACCGAACGTCCCGCAATGAAACCTGACGCGCCTCCATCATCACAGGAAACCTTAATTACGTCCTCGAAAACACTGAAGTCTACTCCAGCGCTGAGAACGGCCCACGGGACGGTCAGGACATCTGAGAGGCGTCGGCAGCCTTCTGGGGAGCCGGGATACTCAAGTTTGAGCAGGTCCGGGTTAGTCGCGGTGAGCAACTCCGCTGAGCTGATGATGGCCCGCTCGCGTTGCTCAGGGGTCAAGGATTCCACCCCACGCGGTGCAAAGATCAAATTCTCAATCACCGACGGAATTCCCTGCTCCCGGCAATCATCAACGATGCTCTGAACGAGAGCCACGGTTTCGAGGGTGATGTCAGGCTCCCCGGCCCGAACCTCGCGCTGCGGGTTCATCATGACGAGAACTTTTACGGCGTCGCCACCCATTGACTTAACCCAAGCCGCATTCTGCTCGGGAATCGAATAGGACCTCGGCTCGCCATCAAAATCTCCTCGATCCGTTGGCTCAGCGGCAATCAGGAGTCCACAGGAAGGAGCCAATGCACCTGCCGCCATGACCGCCCCGACACCCAATTGCGGATCCAGCAGAATACCGGTGGCATCAGGGGTGAGCGCTTTGGTGACCTCCACCTTTACATCGCGCATATCTTGGTCGGTCGCTTCAATTCCGACAGCGGCGAACATGCGTCGAAGGGTGTTGCGCTGATCGAATGCGATGATTGCGAAAGTCCCATTGTCATCGGAAATCTTTGACAGGG
>CAITYI010000199.1 GCA_903896585.1 uncultured bacterium | reverse complement strand
TGGAGGCAGAAGCATGAAATCGCCGCGTTGCTCGGTGACCGCTCCTGGCGACGGTGTTTCACTCACCGCGCACCCTCCGATCCGACTCGATTGAACTGCGAAACTAACTCGGTCATCCGCCTTCGAACATCGTGAGTTAGATCCAAGATGTCGTTAAGCGACCAGTGCAAGTAGTAGGCCAGAAACCCGATCTCTTCCCAAAGCCGATCGGTTCCGACCGTTGTTATTCCCCCGGCGCACCACCTCCCACATCGACCAGCACGGTCTCACTGCAATTCGGGCAGGTGACCTCGGCCAATGTGGAGCCTTCGGTGTTGATCCTTCGATACAGGTCCTGCAAAAAAGATAGATCGGTTGCCCACAGGCCACCGATTACTTGATCGTCGATGTTCGGCAATGTGCCGAGTTGGGTGACCACCCGGGCTAGGAGCACGAGGCTTAAGAAAGCCTCGTGCTCCTTCACCTTGGGGTCGAGGAGGGGCATGAGTTCGTCGCGCGCGGTTGCCAGGCGCATGGTGCCCTCGCGGTGCACCTCACCATTAGCATCCACATACCCACGCGGCAAAACGAAATTAAATGACGTTTGCAGTGGGCTGGCTTCAGTGACTGACATAGCTACTCAATTCCCTCGTAATCACTTACGGCTAGGCCGCGGTCATTTCAGTGAACGACATGCTGATCGTCATGTTGATACCGGTTGCCTCGCCGGCCTTGAGGGATCCGTACGAGACGCTGGTGACCATCAAGTTGGTGAACTCGATGGTGCGCACCGGCGTGCCGTAGGTGTCCTTGTAGACCAACTTGCCGGTCTTGCGGGCGCCCTTGAAATCACCTTGCAGGCCATCGAGAAACCACTTGGTGAGTCCTCCGTCACCGGTGGCAAGCACCGTGACCTGCAGGGTGCCGGACTGACGTGGGCCAAGCATCTGTTGGATCACGTACTGGCCGGCCGGGGTCATCGACTTGAGCTCGATGGTTGCCGTTTCCTGCGCAATGTTGTTGACCTCGATGACGTTCGGAATTGCTTGACCGTCAATGGTGAATTCGAATGAATAAGCGGTTAGGGCTTCGCCCTCTACCAGGTTTGCCATCGTCGACCTCCTTTAATTGTTTGAGTGGCTATTCGGCGATGGACGTGCCGCCGGAGAACTGAGACAAGCGGAAGATGACGAACTCGGCAGGCTTCACCGGAGCAACACCAACTTCCACGATCACCATGCCGAGATCAACACTCTCGGCAGAGTTGTTCTCTCCGTCGCACTTGACGAAGAAAGCTTCGGACGGACTCGATCCAAAGAGTGCACCGGAGCGCCACTCGTTGACGAGGAATGCCGAGATGGTGCGGCGAATGCGGCCCCACAGGTTTTCATCGTTTGGCTCGAAGACCGCCCACTGCGTGCCTTGCAGGATCGACTCCTCCAGGTAATTGAAGTATCGACGCACGTTCACGTAGCGCCACTCGGCGTCACTCGACAGGGTGCGTGCACCCCAGACCCGAATCCCGCGACCGGGGAAGGACTTGATCGAGTTGACACCTTGCGGGTTGAGCAGGTCCATCTCGCCACGAGTTACCGGGTACTCGACGCCGACAGCGCCGAGCAGGATCTCGTTCGCTGGTGCCTTGAAGACTCCGCGGGTATCGTCGTTGCGACTCCACAGACCAGCAATGTGACCACTGGGTGGGAACGTAGCGTTTTTGCCAGTGGTGGGATCGAACATCTGGATCCACGGCCAGTAGAGCACTCCGAACTTCGAATCGAAGCCGGCAGTATTCATGCGCCAATCGCTTGCCTCTTGGGCGTTGAGCCCGGCGGGCGGATCGAGGATCGCCATCCGGTTGCCCATAAGTTCGCAGTGCGCGAGCATGCCAGCTTGGACCGCTTTCATGGCGTCCAGATCAATCGACCCATTTGCCTGGGCAACGGCGATATCCGGTGCCGCGATCATGGTGATTTGTTCGAGGGTCTCAAATGCCGTGAAGCCCGTGCGCTTGGCGGGATCGCCAATGAGTTCCCCGGTTTCGATTTTCGCGGGAACTGAGCCGTCGTCGCCGACGAGGGCAACGGTGCCTTCCTGCAGCCCGGATGCAATCAGTGCTTCGTCGACCGCGTTCGGCTGAATCCGCACAATCTTGGATCGAGTGTTGACCTGCGTGGCCAAGTTACTTGGTCCAGCGGCGAGGGTGCCGGTGAATGTTTCATCTTTGGCACCATCAGCGGTGATCGTGATCTTGTAGGTGGGTTGACCGTCGGTCTCACCCTCGGCCTTCACATCAACAGCGACCTGCTTGGCACTTGAACTGATTGCCATTACTTTCAGTGCGGCAATCGCCGTGTCGGCCTTCGCGGGTAGTTCACCCATTGGTGCAGATGACGGGCGGCCACTCGTTGGGATGCGCACAATGTAAGCGCGGCCACCACCATTGTTGAAAAAGCCGTAGACAGCTTTTCCAAGTGCATAGTTTTCGACCATGTCGCCGAAAGTTTCGACGTACTGGGTCCAATTGGTGACGAGTATCGGATCATTGATGGGACCTTGGGCGGCAAAGCCGACGAAGCCTGCAATCGCTGTGCCGACACCCTCAATTGGGCGCGTACCAGCGGGCACTTCCTCGACGTAAACGCCCGGAGACAAATAGCTGGGCATGGTTTCCCTTTCTTAAGGTGGAGATTGGGACGGTAACAACCGCACCGCCCACTGCCTACCCCCCCGTTCGGAGGGGTAGGAGATAACGAAGCTTCACGTTACGTTCTTGGAGTGTCGAATCCGCTGGTTACTGGGAGCATGTTGCGCTGCACCATGGGGCTCACCCCCGCGCCCCTGAATGTTCTTCCGGTCAATCGGGTTCTTGGCCAGGGACCACCGGTGGGGAACATCATGGATAACAAACCGATGGTGAACATCCTGCCCTTTGGAATGTGTCGGTCGATTGCCAATCCGGTGGTGGCTTCCGCAACTGCGGCTGCACTCGGCGTTCTTGTCCCCATGCCGTGCGTTCCGGTCACACCGGCCCCATGGATCTCGAGTTCGCGGGTGCTGGTCGGCGGCGCGCCAGTGATCACCAAGTCGTCCAAATGTATGTGTATCTGGGGTGGGCAAATCTCCCCCCTAGCCACCCCCGCGGTCACGATTAAGGCGGGCTGATGCTCCCGGAGATTGATAGGGCGCTCGTCACGCTGCTCAGCACCCAGACTTACTCGGAGGAGCGGGTCAGGGTGGACCTCGACCCTCCGACAAAGGACTGGGCCGCCCGTCGCACCGGCCCGGTGCTCAACCTGTTCCTCAACGACATTCGCGAGAACACCGAACGTCGAACCGCAGACATCGTTGAGGTCAAAGACGACAAGGGCATCATTGTTGCGCGGCGTCCAACGGAACGAACCTTCATGTTTTCCTACGCTGTCTCGGCCTGGACCTCACGCCCCGAAGACGATCACGCGCTCTTGGGAGCAGCCCTGATGAATTTGCTGCAACGTGAGTATCTTCCCGAAGATTTGTGCGATGGCACCCTGGCCGAACTCGCTCGAGTTGGACGCCCAGCCATGATCCGAGTCGGTGGTGTCCTGTATTCGGATCGTCTGGTTACCGAACTGTGGTCGTCAATCGGCGGGGAGTTCCGTCCGATCATCGCACTGACCGTCTCTACTTTGATCCCAGCAGGACTGCCCACACCGGCTGGTCCGCCGCAGACCGCTCCGCCGAAATTCACTTTCCAAGACACCCGCGACGGTGGCTCGAGTGTGGTGCAAGCAGCAGCGCCCGTTGCCCCATCCGAAGAAGAAGACAATGCTCCTCAGGCTCCACAGGAGTCACCCACCCGTACCCGCACCAGGGAGTCACTCGGCTCCTGACCCGCGTTGCCGCCTCTACAAGGCGAACGTCAGCGCCAGTCGACAAAATCTTTTGCTGGAAAGTTCAATCGGCCAGCCTTGCGCCACTCCTCTTGCAGACCGCGCAGTAGATGTTCACGGGCGATCGTTTGTGTCTTCGCCGCGGCATAGTAGGCAGCGGTCACCACCGCGGAGCGAATGGAACCACCGGTGATGTCGACGGCAGCGAGCATTCGCAGGTCATTTTCGGCGACACTGCCTTCAAATGGCCCCAAGGCGCGGGCCCAGATTGTGAAGCGAGCATCGGCATCCGGTTCCTCAAAGTCAACGATTGCATCGAGTCGACGTTGAAATGCTTCGTCGAGGTTTGCGCGAAGATTCGTTGTCAAGATGGCAAGGCCGTCGAATTGCTCAATGCGTTGCAACAGATAGGCAACCTCGATGTTGGCGTACCGATCGCGGGCATCGGATACATCAGATCGTTTGCCGAACAATGCATCGGCTTCATCAAACAAAAGCACACCGTCATCGTTTTCCACCGAACGAAACACTTCTTCCAAGTTTTTTTCCGTCTCACCAATGTACTTATCAACCACACTGGCAAGTTCCACCCGAAATAATGGAACACCGAGTTCTCCGGCCAATGCTTCGGCGGACATCGACTTACCCGTGCCGCTCACCCCGGCGAAGAGCGCTGTGACACCGCGACCGCGTCCACCCCCGGGTCGCATCCGCCATTCGTCGAGAACCACTGAGCGATGACGCACGCGATCGGCGAGCGCATCGAGTTGTTGGCGCACATGCGTCTCCACGATGACATCGTCAAGCCGAACTTCCGGAGTGATCACTTGGACTCGGCTCGAAGACTTCTTCGCGTTCATGCGTAAAGTCGGGGTGCCACCGGAACTCCATGTCTGGATGTCGTCAGGTTCTAAGTGCGTAGCTGTTCGGGCCAGCGAACTATCGGAACCAGGGCTGAGAATGCGCCACCACTGTTCTCGCTGCGCGAGGGTGGGGATTGGCAGATCGATTGCGGTGCGTTCCCATGATCCCACCGGCAGTCGCCGATCGACGATCGCAACGAATGGTGCACCGATGAACTCAAAGAAGGACAGGGTGTCAATAACCGGCAGACTCGAGGGTGCGGACCGGTAATCGATTACCAACACGGTGCCGAGCATTGCGGCGTCGCGCGCGCAGGCACGAAGCGCGATCTGGTGGGCATCTGGATCGCTGGGCAGCAGGGAAGCATCGAAAAGCATGGGCTCTTGACCGATGGTTGCTAGCGTCCAACTTCGCATGAAGTCATGGGCCGCGGTGCCGGCCCGGGCGCGCACCACCAAGGGTAAAACTTCGGGGACGATCACCTGCGGCAGCAATTCCTGCGGCAGTGGATCGCGTTCAGGGAAGAGCAAAGCCCGGCGTACACGTGGGTCTGGCTCCCAATTGCCCAGAAGGAATCGCACGACCGGCTCGGGTACGACAACCGTTCGCCGCAGCAATGCTCTGTTCGGCGGACCGGTCTCGATCAAACCAAGTACGCAGAGAATGGATGCCTCGTCGAATCGTGCACGATCTTCACCGCTGAGTGGGTGTAAACCCACGAGCATCATGACGGTGTCGACGGTGGGTCCGGTCGAATCGTTTTCATCACTGAGTTTTTTGAGTAACCCACCGATTTCAACATCCATTGCCGCGGCAGCCGCGACAATGAGAATCGACAAGTCCACGTCATCAAGTGGTAGGGCATTTTCGAGTTCGCGCAATGTCGCGGGGATAGTCTTAGGTGAAAGAGCCGGAGCCCCATTCGGGTCACCTTCGACGAATGCGCGCACTCTAGCCTCGAGAGTGCTCAGCACGGGCAGCCATGACTCGGGAATTTCTTGGCTATCACCGACCTCGGCCTTGGACTTTTTCGCCATGGCGCGAAGTATAGGAGTCATCAACTAACCGGAGCGAAAGCTCGAATTGGGCGCACATACTGGGAGTTGC
>CAITYI010000198.1 GCA_903896585.1 uncultured bacterium | reverse complement strand
CGCTGCGACACCTGCAATGCCTGCGACAGTCGCCCAGGTAGCGGCAGCCTCGCCGGTGATCGCGTACAACCCCAGTGATGGGATCAAGCACAAAACGACAATCGCAATGGCAGCCGCGAGCCGACGTGCCAACTTTTTATATAGTGGACGTTGGTCTGATCCGGCGGTTTGCAATTGGCTCATAGGGAAGGGTATCCAACACTTGCGGACTTCGGGCAGAGGTCAGCCTTCATGCCGGGGTCAGCCCGTGTTGCGCAGGCCCGTGGCAATGCCATTAATGGTGAGCGACAGGGCCCGGCGAAGTTCGTCAGTTGGTTCACCCGCGCGGGCTCGCTCCAGCAGGGAGATCTGCAGGTTGTGGAGTGGTAATAGATACGTGTCGCGGGTTTCAAGTGTGCGCGCGAGAGACGGATTGTTGGTGAGTAATCCGGTTTCACCCGTGATGGACAGTATTCGGGTCACGGTCAGATCGTGTTCGGCGCGAATGACTTCAAAGAGGTACTGCAATTCAGTCGGAACAAGTCGTTTGACATACTGCTTGGCCACCGACAAATCTGTTTTTGCCAGGGTCATTTCGACATTGGACACAAAGTTGCGGAAGAAGTCCCAGTTCGCATACATCTCGGCCAACTCCGATCCGTGTCCCGCATCAATTACTGCTTGCAGGCCGCTGCCCACCCCGAACCAGCCGGGAACAACCTGACGGGATTGGGTCCAGCCGAAGACCCACGGGATGGCGCGCAAACCGTCAATGCCGGCAGATGTATCTGGGCGCCGTGATGGACGGGAACCAAAGTGCATGGCACCGAATTCCTCGACCGGGGTGGATAGAGCAAAGTAGCGGGGAAGTCCGGGATCATTCACCAACGAGCGGTAGCGAGCCTGACCAGCTCCAGATGCCACCCCCATTACCGTGTCCCACCGGGCGATTTCCGCAGCGGCACGGCGCGGTGTTTGGTGCAGCAGGGATGCGTCCAGGGTTGCGGCCACCATTTGTTCAAGGTTGTCGCGAGCCAAAACGGGCAGCAGGTATTTATCGGAGATCACTTCACCCTGTTCGGTGATTTTGATCTGACCGTCGAGCACTCCCCAGGGTTGGCTCATGATCGCGTTGTAGGTGGGACCGCCTCCGCGACCCACGGTGCCACCGCGACCGTGGAACAGGCGAAGGGAAACTCCGTGCACCGCGCACACATCGCGCAGGCGCCGCTGCGCCACGTGAATCTCCCATTGAGAAGTTGTGATGCCGGCGTCTTTATTGGAGTCGGAGTAACCGAGCATCACTTCCTGTCGGTCACCACGTGAGCGAACAATTGCGCGGTACTGCGGGTTGCCGAGCAGAGCCTCAATAATGTCACCGGCTGCGCGAAGTTCATCGACCGTTTCCAGAAGCGGCACGAACCCAACGAGTGACTCGCAGGTGTCCAGGTTGACCAGCCCAGCTTGACGTCCCAGCACAACAGCAGCGAGGACATCGTCTGCGCCTTTTGTCATGGAGATAATCACTGACTCCAGCGCCCGCGACCCGAATTCACGAACAATGTCGCGGGCCGCGATCAAGGTGTTCAGCGTGGTCAGTCCTGAGGCATCAAGCGGTGCTGGGATGGGTGCGAGGGGTCGCTTGGACATTAGCTCTTTGGCAAGGATCTCAAAGCGTTGAGCAGCTGGCAATGACAAATACTCGGATGGACTCTGATCTGCCAATCGGGTGATCAACTGCGCAACCGTATCTTGGAACTTATCGGAGTGCTCCCGAATATCAAGGGTGGCAAGTGGTAGTCCGACGCTGGCAACAACCCGAATCACTCGGTCAAGAACACCGTGCGCCGCCAGTTCGCCTTTATGTGCTTCAAGATCGCGGCGAATCAGGAAGAGGTCATTGAGAATTTCCTGGGTGCTCGCATAATCGCGACCCACCTGACGCGGCCCGCCGGACACCAACCGGGCATGGGTCAAGTGCAATCGGAGACGAACAATTGTGAGCTTCACGCGAATCGGCTCTTCCGCGTTTATTCGCAGATAGCGCTTCTCGAATTCGGGGAGGTGTTCAAGGTCAGTATGAATGGATGCCCAGAGCTCTTTGGATGCTCCCGCAATGCGTTCGGAGATCGACAGGTCTTCAATCAATCGGTCAATGTGTGGCAGCAAGTCGGTGAGGGCGTTTTCGCGCAGAAAGGTCACCACCTCGCGGGTGACTTCGGGTGTGACAAACGGATTGCCGTCGCGGTCCCCACCGATCCACGATCCAAAACTCACCGGTCGCGCATCCGCGGGCATCGAGTAACCCAGTGACGCGAAGCATGAAGTCAAATCGCTGAGAACTTGACCGAGTGGTCCGCGAGTGAGGTCATTGATGTAATACAACGCATTGCGTGCCTCGTCCAGGACCTGCGGTTTTGCCAATCGCAGTTCATCTGTTTGCCAGAGAAGGGCAATTAACTCCGCGAGTCGGTAGCGCTGTGCGTCGGGGGAGAGTGATGTATCTAAGAGTGCATCGGCGATCCGGCGCATTTTCAACAGCACCGATCGGCGAGCCGCTTCGGTGGGGTGCGCGGTGAATACCGGTCGGACGGACATATTCCGACCAACGCGCGCAACATCTTCAGAGGTGAAACCACCGAGTTTCTCCGCCTCGCGCAAAACACCCTGAAGTGGACTACCCGAACTCCGGTACGCCGCCTGCACGTCAATTGTTCGCTCCACCTGCTCGGCAACATTCGCCAAATCAAAATACACCGAGAAACTCCGAGCCAACAGGGTGGCGTCGGTCAAACTCACCGAGTTCAGTAACTCCGCTGCGGCGGCGGGAGATTCCCGAACCAATCCACGCACCCGTTCCACCAGATCTAAAAGACCCTGACCCTCCTGGTGAACCAGGGTCTCGCCCAAGAGGTCACCGAGTAAGCGAATATTGGAGCGAAGGTGGGCGGAGGTATCCACAGCGGCATTCACCCTGCCATTGTGGTGCAGGCCAAATGTCGATTCCCAGTTGGGATTGCGCCTGCCATCCACGGACTGTTGCTGAGCAGTTTGTTGGTGAGCAGTCCAATTTCACTCGTGATAGACAATATCCGGCTTATAGGGCGACTCTTCTTCCAATTTGGTGGGCGCAGGTTAAAACTACGCTCACCTTTCTGCATTTTCGTTGTACAAGTTATGACAAAACCTGTCGCAGATTTAGATGTTTTTATGGGGAAACCATGGGCAAATATGGGCAGT
>CAITYI010000197.1 GCA_903896585.1 uncultured bacterium | reverse complement strand
GGCTGGCGATATCACCGCTAGTGCTGCTCAACGGCTCCAATACGACGGCATTCTCGATGTCGCATCACCGGCGAACCTTGTTGGTTTGATTATTGGTGCATCGGTGGTCTTCCTGTTCTCCGGTTTGGCCATTGACGCAGTGTCACGGGCAGCCGGCGCGGTCATCTATGAAGTCCGTCGTCAATTCCGGGAGCACCCAGGAATTATGGAAGGAACCGAAAAGCCTGAATACGCCAAGGTCGTGGACATTGTTACCCGCGACTCACTGCGTGAATTGGTGACACCGGGCATCCTGGCGGTGTTCACCCCGATTGCGGTGGGCTTCGGTCTCGGCGTCGGTGCACTCGGTGCCTATCTCGCCGGAACAATTGCCGCGGGTGTACTCATGGCAGTGTTCCTGTCCAATAGCGGTGGCGCATGGGACAACGCCAAGAAGTTTGTCGAAGATGGTCACTACGGCGGTAAGGGTTCCTCGGCCCACGAAGCAACTGTTATTGGTGACACGGTCGGTGACCCATTCAAGGACACCGCCGGCCCCTCCATTAACCCGTTGATCAAGGTCATGAACCTGGTGGCGCTGTTGATCGCACCCGCGATTGTGGGTCTGAGCGTGGGCGCCGATGCCAACGACGCACTGCGTTGGGGGATCTCACTGTTGTCGGTTGTGATCATTGTGGTTGCCGTGGTGATTTCCAAGCGCCGTCCGATCGCGGTAGGGGATCAGCAGGCATCAGCCCAGGTGTAATCACCTCGGTGGACGTGTATTCCCGTGATGGGGGCTGGGCAGCTGCCCGGTCCCCATCACTTTTGGGTGGGACCGGGCCGCCGACCCTCCGCAGGGGGCATTTCCTGAGGGGAAACGCCGAAAAAGGGGGGCAATGTTCATTTCCCATAAGTACGTGTCCTAGCGTCAGGCTCCGTGGCGGGAGTGACCGCTGCGTTCTGATAAGCCCGAGTGAGAGGAACACATGCCAGACAAGACCCTGGTAATTGTCGAGTCGCCGGCCAAGGCGAAGAAGATCGCTGGCTACCTCGGCCCCAACTACCAAGTACTGGCATCCGTTGGCCATATCCGTGACCTCGCGGCCCGCAAATCCGATCTTCCCAAAGAAGAACAGAAAAAGCCGTGGGCCAAATTGGCCGTCAATGTCGACGAGGGCTATCAAGCGTTCTATGTCATTCACGAATCCAAGAAGGCAACAATTGCTGAGCTCAAGCGGGCATTGAAGGACTCCGATGAACTCCTGTTGGCCACAGACGAGGACCGCGAAGGCGAGGCGATCTCCTGGCATCTATTGGAGGTGTTGCGACCCAAAGTTCCGGTCAAGCGGATGGTCTTCAATGAAATCACCAAGGAAGCCATTCAAGAAGCGGTAAATAACCCACGCGATGTCGACATGAATCTGGTGGAGGCACAGGAAACTCGGCGTATTGTTGACCGGCTCTACGGGTACCCCGTCTCCGAGGTCTTGTGGAAGAAGATTGGTCGCGAAGCGAAGTCGGCGGGACGTGTTCAGTCCGTTGCCGTGAGGCTTGTCGTTGATCGCGAACGCGAACGAATTGCATTCAACCCGGCAGGTTACTGGGATGTGAAAGGCATTTTTTCTCCCGGAGCATTTGGAGCAAAGTTAGTCAGCCTTGATGGCAAGCGAATTGTGGCCGGGGGCGACTTTGGTGACGATGGCAATCTGACTAAATCAGATTTAGTTCTGTTGAATGAATCTGATGCTCGCGAGTTGGTGACTGGCTTGTCTTCGGCTAAATTCACCGTGCGCTCGGTGGTGCAAAAGCCGGGCCAGCGCAAGCCCAAGGCACCTTTCACGACATCCACATTGCAACAGGAAGCATCAGGTCGTTTCCGCTGGGGTGCCCAGCGCACCATGCGAGTTGCGCAGGGTCTGTATGAAAACGGCTACATCACTTACATGCGCACCGACTCGGTGAACCTCTCCGAGCAAGCGATCAACGCTGCCAAGAAGCAAGCGCGTGAACTGTATGGTCCCGAGTACGTGGATCCACAAACGCGCACCTACCCGAATAAGAGCAAGAACGCCCAGGAAGCCCATGAAGCGATTCGCCCGGCGGGAGATTCGTTCCGCACACCCGGTGATGTTGCCAAGGAGTTGACCGGCGACGAATTCTTGCTGTACGAATTAATTTGGAAACGCACGGTTGCCAGCCAAATGGTGAACGCGCAGGTAGCCACCACCACCATCAGACTTGGCGCCACTACTTCTGACAACAGGGACGCCGAGTTCAGCGCTGCGGGGACCGTTGTTGTCTTCCCGGGATTCCGTGCTGCTTTAGCGGACGT
This sequence comes from uncultured bacterium, assembly GCA_903896585.1. Taxonomy (GTDB): domain Bacteria; phylum Actinomycetota; class Actinomycetes; order S36-B12; family S36-B12; genus UBA4592. Next base: position 634 of record CAITYI010000197.1, on the reverse strand, counting down.
TGTGACCGACGAGGACAGTGAAGAGGATCGCGAGTTGCCATCACTGGCCGAAGGACAAGAACTTTCGGCGACCGAACTCAACCCCGAAGGGCACACCACCAAGCCCCCCGCGCGTTACACCGAGGCGAGTTTGGTTGCCAAGCTGGAGGAGTTGGGAATTGGGCGTCCGTCCACCTACGCATCCATCATGTCCACAATCGTCGATCGCGGATATGTTTGGAAAAAGGGTTCTGCATTAGTTCCCAGTTTCACCGCTCTCGCTGTTGTGCGGCTACTGGAAGAACACTTCAGTGCCCTGGTGGATTACAAGTTCACCGCCAACATGGAAGAGGAACTCGACCTGATTGCACTGGGTGAAGCTGATCGAGTTACCCAATTGAATACTTTTTGGCTAGGTGGAGATTCATTGCAGGGGCCGTTCCCCGGCGTGAAGCACCTCACCGAAGATCTGGGCGCCATTGATGCTCGAGGCCTTGCCACCATGCCAATCCGAGGAACCGATGCTCAACTGCGAGTTGGTCGCTACGGTGCCTATGTTGAACGTGGCGAAGAACGAGCCAATATTCCGTTAAGTATTGCCCCCGATGAACTTACTGCTGAATTAGCGGAGCAACTTCTGTTGGAACCATCGGGT
>CAITYI010000196.1 GCA_903896585.1 uncultured bacterium | reverse complement strand
TTATATTTTGAACCCGACAGCTGAAGAGTGGCAAAGCTTGCTCAATCAGTATCTGGGATGGATTCCGCTGTTTGAAAATGTATCGGGTAACTTTTTGGGCACGCCCTTCATTGCTGGCTTTGTCTTGGCCATCATGATGATCCCGATTATTACGTCTGTTACTCGTGAGGTTTTAGGTAGAACACCACCGGATCTGATCAATGCATCCGAAGCCCTCGGCTGCTCGTTGTGGACCATGCTTCGTTATGTTGCTCTTCCCTATGGCCGAGGGGGAATCGTTGGCGGAATCATGCTGGGACTTGGTCGCGCCCTAGGTGAAACCATTGCGGTGTTCTTTGTCCTCAAACTTGTCTACGAAACCAATTGGTACAACATCATTGAGTCCGGCGGTGGATCGGTGGCTACATTGATCGTTTCAAGGTTTGGTGAGGTGACATCCGCCCTCGAACTGCAGCTTCTGTTGGCTGCAGGCTTCTTCCTGTTCCTCGGGACTCTTGTGGTGAACATGATTGCCAACTTAATTGTGAGCCGCACGGGAAGGTTGCAGAAATGAGTACCGTTATTTTCGAGGAAGCGGAAGTGACCCGATTTAAAGATGAAACTCCGAAGCGTCCTTGGCGCAAAAAGCCAACTAAATTCACCGTCAGCGTTTTCCTTGCAATCGTTATTCCAGCAATAATTGTTGGCTGGCTTTTTCAAACTTCAGATATCCCAGGAGCGCTGATTGCGGTTGTCATTTACCTTCCGCTTCAACTTGTGGCTGCTGGGCTTACCGCTTGGTTCAATCGTGGTGTCCGAAGCATCGGCGACTCGGTAATTATTGTGCTGGCCATTGGGGCAACACTGTTCACCTTGGTAGTGCTGATCTCAGTAATTGCGAGTCTGATTATCAGAGGTTTTCAGGCGTTGAGTCCGCACTTCCTCTACCAAAATAGTGTGTACATCAACCCCAGTACACCCCTGGAGTACGGTGGCATTGGCCATGCCATGGTCGGCACTTTGTTGATTCTGCTGATCTCATCTGTCATTGCTGTCCCCATTGGAATTGCAACGGCCGTGTACATTACTGAGGTTCGCGGCCGCGCGGTTCCATATGTTCGTTTCTTTGTGCAGGCGATGTCTGGTGTTCCATCGGTTGTCGCGGGTCTATTCATTCTGACAATCGCGGTTGCTACCGGTGCTTTTAATCAAAGTGCATTTGCGGGTGGTTTGGCATACGCCATTTTGATGCTACCGACGGTTGCTCGAACTGCTGAAGAAGTTTTGAAACTGATCCCGGATGAACTCCGGACAGGGGCACTGGCACTGGGTTCCACTAGAGCGCGCACCGTCCTCATGGTTGTTCTCCCTGCGGCACGCACGGGTATTATCACGGCAATCTTGTTGGGGATTGCTCGAGTAATTGGCGAAACTGCACCGCTCCTCCTTGCAGCTGGAAATAACGATGGAACCGTACTGAATCCATTTGGCCAATCAGTGGCTTCAATTCCGGTGTACATCTTCAACAACGTGGCGCTGCCCTACCCTGACGCAGTTGCTCGTGCCTGGGGTTCAGCGCTCGTTCTGATGATTTTCGTTGCCGTGTTGTTCACATTGGCCAGAGTGCTGGGTCGCGGAAAAGTTGGGAAGTACTAGTTCATGAATCTACCGGAAGGCAAGTTAATGTCAACAGCCGATTATGAAGACGTTGCAACTTTGGACCAGCAATTGAGCAGGCGAGATGCCAACGTGAAACTGGCCATGAAGGCCGAGGACGTTAGCGTGTGGTTTGGCAAGCGAAAGGTCCTCGAAGGTGTCAGCATCGACTTCCCACAAAACACGTGCACGGCGCTCATTGGTCCATCGGGTTGTGGCAAGTCGACTTTTATTCGCACCCTGAATCGGCTTCATGAACTTATTCCCGGTGCAGCACTTGCGGGGTCGGTACTTTATGACGGTAAGGATATTTACGATCCCAACATTGATCCCGTACATATTCGGCTGAAAATCGGCATGGTGTTCCAAAAGCCAAATCCATTTCCCAGCATGACAATTCGAGGGAATGTGCTCTCTGGATTAAAACTATCCGGCATGAAGCGTGATAACCACGATCAAATTGTCGAGGAAACCTTAACCTCGGCAGGATTATGGACTGAAGTGAAGGATCGACTCGATCATGCCGCGGGGGAACTCTCCGGTGGCCAACAGCAGCGGCTCGTGATTGCGCGCTCACTTGCAGTGCAGCCCCACGTATTGCTAATGGATGAGCCCTGTTCGGCACTCGACCCGGCATCGACCCTGAAGATCGAAGAAACCATTCGTGAACTTTCCCGAGCCGTGACCATCATTATCGTCACGCACAATATGCAGCAGGCGGTTCGTGTCTCTGACAGTACCGCCTTTTTCCTTGCAGCTGAAAATGAGCCAGGGCATGTTGTTGAGCAAGGTCCGACCACTGAAATCTTCAGTAATCCGCAGGATCAGCGGACACTCGATTACGTCAATGGGCGCTTTGGTTAACCCAATGTTCACGGGTACACGCATTGTTCATGTAGATGCCATTCAGTGGTTAACAACAAGCCCCATAAATGTCACCGGACCCACATACGTTTACGTCTAACGCAGTCATCTATCTAAGGAGTACAACGTGCGTCGAACTATCGCGATTATCGCAGGAAGTGCAATTGCGGCTTCAAGCGTCGCTCTTGCCGTTCCAGCCCAAGCCAACCAAACAATTCCTGCTGGGGGCGCATCTTTCCCTGCAGTCTTCATTCAGCAGTGCGCGGCGGACTACAATGGTTCTCAGAGCAACTTCACCGTTACTTACACCTCAACGGGTTCCGGCACAGGTAAAGGCAACTTTGCCAAGGGTACGTTCGTGTTCGGTATGACTGACTCCGCATTTACCCCGAGTCAACTGCCCACATTTGGATGGGAATACGTTCCACTCATTGGGGGCACCATTGCTTTTCCCATCAACCTCAAGAATGCCACGACAGGCCGCACCCTTGGATCTTCGATCCAGCTCAAGCAGGTAACGCTGGCCAAGATCTGGGGCGGCGCTATCACTACCTGGAATCACCCTGAAATCCTCAAGGACAACCCGCGTATTGCCAAGTCCCTGCCGGCAACGAAAATCACTTTGTCCTATCGTTCCGATACTTCTGGAACAACGAACAACTTCTTGCAGTACCTCAACGCTTGGGCACCTACAATCTTCGGCAAAGTCCAAGATGACATGGGTACCGCATTCCCAGGTGGAAAGCCACCGGCTAACTCCGTTGCCGGTCGCACCAACGCGGGTGTCATGGCCAATGTATTGAGCACAGAAGGCGCAATTGGCTATGTCGATCTCGGCGATGCCAAGGGCTACCCCTCAGCTCGCTTGCAGAATTCACTCGGGGAATTCGTCGCACCATCTGCAGCATCTGGTGCTAAGAACCTGGCTAATCAGACAAATCTGACCAGCGAAGGATTGGTGCAGTTGGATTACAAGTTGAAGGTCAAGGGTGCCTACCCAATCTCCATCTTCAGCTATGGAATCGCCCGGACTGACGGTAAGGGACCAAATGGTCTCGGTGTTCGCCAGTTCTTTGACTACACACTCGCCAAGTGCGGTCCTTCACGCGCCTCGGCACTGGGCTTCGTTCCTCTCGCAGGCAAAGTGTTGGCTAAAGGACGCGAACTCGTTCAGTTAATCAAGTAATAAGCACTGTTTCGCTAGAAAGTAAGTGAATTGATCCAGGGAACTGGAATAACGAAGGTGAGGACGATGTCTCGGCGCTCAAAGAATGTCCGAGGCATCGTCCTCGTCTCGTCTCTCACGGCAACCATGGCGATCTTGGCGGCATGCACGCCACCGATGCCACCAGATGTACTTGCAGCACGTGCTGAGTCGCAAATTGTGTGCGGCACCGGTAGCCTCGAAGTTGCTACACCAGGCCAATTCGTGGGGGCCATGGATTCGGTCGGGGCAGCACTCAATTCAGTGTGCCCTGAGCAAATGACAACCGAAGTTCCCATCGGTACGCCAGCCCCGGTGAAGTTGGTGGAGCGAACCCCCAATCAGCAACTCATTACTGAATTCCAAACGGCGTCATGCCCCAATGACAAGATTATTGTGATTCCAGCCTTTGCCTATCCGGTCACTATTGCCTACAACGTTGTTGGGCTAGAAGGTTTAGTGTTCACACCAGAGACGGTGGCTGCGATTCTCAAGGGTGAAGTTACCTCGTGGGAAGACCCCCTGATCGCAGATGAAAACCCGGACTATGACCTGACTCTTTTACCGGATATTGCACTGATGTCCCTGGAAACCGCCGATGGTTCTGTCGAGGCCATGACCACCTGGCTCACCCAGCAGGTGCCCAATGTGTGGACCGAAGGCGTCACGGGCACATTGACTGCTGGCCAAAAATTTGCCACTCAAGAAGATCTCTTGTTGGAAATGACATCGGTGGAGAGTTCTATTGCGGTGCTACCAATCTTCACCGCATTTAACAACGTCCTCGCAACGGCCAACCTGCCTGTTAAGGGCACAGATGCCAATGGCAAGGAAATTGACACTGTCGTCACAACCGACGATGTTCAGTTATACAAGGTGGGTTCGGGCGCAACCAATGTCACGATCGATGAATCCGGCAATATCTTTGCCAGTCCGGCAGCAGGCGGATTCCCTGTTGAAGGTAACTTCGATCTGGCTTCATCTAAAATCGTTTTGGGTGAAGATCAGGGTTTAGTGGGTTGGCCCGTCGAAGGTTACGCCCACCTTTTGATATGCGACGATGGCACCAACTCGGCCCTACCGTTGCTCTTTGCTCAGTATGCCGTTCGATTAGCGGGACAAGGTTCCCTTGAATCATTTGGTGTAACACCAATGCCTGAGCCCATTCGAGTTCAGACTTTCACTCCATTGCGGGTCACGGTGAATACAGAGGACGCAGATATGGAAATGCCGGACGAAGCTCCGCTAGAGGAGGCAATCGTTGATGAAGAAATTACTAACGATGAACTCCCACAGGAAGCAGAATCGGCGGTAGAGGGCCAATAGCCACGGGATTGGGAAATGTCAGTCGTGCAAGGATTGGCGGCATGACCGACCAACCCCGATGGTTCACCGAGACCGATCCAGGCCATTCTGATTGGTATGCCGAACACTTTCGGGAGTTAACTTCCTCGGGGGAGGACACCACGGGCGAGGCCCGCCTCATAGATGCAATCGTTGCGCCGGCCAGCCGAATCCTCGATGCTGGCTGCGGGCAGGGCCGAACGTCGGGGGAGTTGAGCCGGCGCGGGCACGAGGTTGTCGGTGTGGACATTGACCCGGTTCTCATTGAGTCAGCCGAAATTGATAATCCAGGCCCGACATATGTTTGCGCTGATCTCTCGACCCTAGACCTGCGGGATCACGGCCAGCCGGAACTCTTTGACGCTGCGGTGAGTGCAGGAAATGTGATCACCTACGTGGCACCTGGGACAGAGGTCGCCGCACTGACCGAAATCCGATCCCACTTGAGACCAGATGCCCCTTGTGTGATCGGCTTTCACACTGAGCGATACGACGTTGAAGACTTTGATGCGCACCTTGAGCAGGCAGGCTTTGCACTTGAATCCAGATTCTCCACGTGGGATTTGCGGCCGTGGAACCCCGATGCCGAGTTTTGCGTAAGTATTCTCCGCAACCCTGATTCTGATACTGGAAGCACTTCTACGACAGTGATTTAACTTGCGCGGTGATCATGTCGCGCAGGAGTTTCTTATCTACTTTCCAGTCAACGGGCACCCGGATCGTCTTCTTGTTCACGGTGTAGTCGGTGAGTCTGGGCCTGAATTCCTCGATAATCTCGGCATTAAATGGAGCAATCGTGATGTGGTTCTTTGAGACGGAAACCCCAAAGACGTAAACGCCCTGGTATTTGAGCATAGGTTGATTCCAGGCAATGGCGAGCTCCATTTTCGGATACTTCGCGGTCAGTACATCGAAAATCTCGCGGATGGTGTTCTGTTTAATCGGATCCAGGGGAGCGAGGAAGTCGGCAAAATTATTGAATCGACGTGAAGTTGTGGAGCCGCGGGAGTACAACACCAGTGCATTTGCATGGGTTTGGCTGAATCCATGATTCTCTCTGAGGAAGGCGATTTGCTCAGGGTATTTTCGATCTGACACCTGTTCCATTTGATCAAACCAGTAGGACATGGGTTGGCCGTACTTCTTTTCAATTGCCGGAAAGTAGGCGGATCGCTCGCCGGTGGATTCAGCCATGCCCCGGAGTTTAATTGAGTACTAAAAGGGGACACCACACTGTATTCCCCGATTTTTCTTTGGCATATGGAAAGATCGGGCACAGTCATCAACAGAAAAGGATCACATGTCACAACTGCTCAATGATATTCGCGCCGGCAAAGTTCGAGTAGCCGATGGAGCCATGGGTACATCCCTGCAGGGGCGTGGACTCGATGATGGCGGAGCGCCGGAATTATGGAATGTGGAACACGCAGACATCGTGACAGCAATACTTGATGAATACGCTGCGGCCGGGGCACAACTCCTCACCACCAACACATTTGGTGGGAGTCGTCCCCGCCTAGAAATGCACGGTTTAGAGGATCGAGTCTATGAACTGAATAAAGCGGCAGCTGAATTAGCCCGAGCGGTAGCAGACAAACGAGAAGATGTTTTTGTCATGGGCGATATTGGTCCCTCGGGTGACCTGATGGAGCCCATGGGCATTTTGACCCACGAACTCGCGGTTGAAATTTTTGCCGAACAAATCAAAGGACTTGTGGACGGCGGCGTCGATGCACTTCTGATTGAAACCATGAGCGATCTGAGCGAGGTGGCCGCAGCCATTGCGGCAGCCAAGCAGGTTGCACCAGAGTTACCAGTTTTTGCCACCCTGAGTTTTGACACCAATCTGCACACCATGATGGGCGTATCCCCCAGTCAAGCCGTCATTTCCCTGACGGAACTTGGAGCCGATGTCGTCGGTGCCAACTGCGGTCGCGGTTTCGAGGAAATGAAAACGATCGCTGACCAAATGGTTGCTGCTCGTCCCCAAGGAGCCCTGCTAATTATGCAAACGAATGCGGGACTGCCCGAACTAGTCGGTGGGGAGTTTGTCTACAACGGAACTCCCGAGGCCATGGGTGAGCTTGTTCAGGGGCTCAAGGCCAGCGGCGTGGACATTGTTGGTGCCTGTTGCGGGTCAACTGACGCTCACGTGGCAACTGTTCGAGAGGTAATGCTTTAAAGCTCACTTCCCCGTGAAATTACCCTCGCGCCTTTCAATGAAACTCTGAATCCCTTCTGCGGCATCTGCACTGGTTAAAATCCCTGGCAAGGTTTCTCGCAGGTGCTCGATGGCGGCCTTCTCGCCATGTTGCCTTGCCACCCGAGCATTCGTGAGAGTTGCGGCTACCCCTAAAGGTGCCTGCTGTGCAATGAGCTGTGCGATTTCAATTGCTCGATCGGTGTCTGTGCCCGTGGGGACAACTTCTTCGACCAGGCCAATGCGCAGGGCCTCCTGAGCCCCGAATTCCTCGCCGGTAAGCAGAAAACGCATGGCATTCCCCCAACCGAGTTGTCCTGGTGCGCGCAGGGTGGCGCCGCCAAAGGGCATAATTCCTCGGCCAATTTCCAGTTGGCGGAATCGCACATTCTCAGCGGCAATCACAATGTCGGCGGCGAGGGCCAACTCAATGCTGAGGGTGTAGGCGATTCCGTGAACCGCCATGACAATGGGCTTGCTCACCTGATCCCCCCAGAGCCCGTAGGGGTCAATGCGACCGGTGCCCGCTAACGCTCCGGGTCCATTTTTGGCCACCTCAGGCCCAACCTCGGCCAAGTCCAGTCCAGCGCTGAAATTGTCTCCATGAGCAAAGACAACACCCACTCGCAGATCAGGGTCCGTGTCTAGGGTGTTGTATGCCTCAGCAAATTGACTTAACGCCTCGAGATTCATGGCATTAAGTTTCTCCGGGCGGTTTAAGCCAATGAGGAATACGTTTCCGCGCTTTTCCGTTGTGATCACCATGTCGACATGATGACAGATACCAGAAGGCAGAACAGTTATTCCAAGGATATTTTCGGAAGGATCTTGTCCGCCCACTTTGGCAGCCACCAATTGGCTTTACCGAGCAGCGTCATGATCGAAGGTATAAGAACAAGGCGAACGATAAAGGCATCGATGATCACCGAAGCTGCAAGTGCTACCCCAAAGAGTTTGATGGTGTCAATGGGAGTTGGAATAAAGGAAATGAACACACAACTCATGATCGTTGCAGCGATAACAACAACTTTGCCCGAGCCGGCGAGACCCTCACGCACTGATAATCGATTATCAGATGTCTTCTCCCAGGATTCCTTCATGCGGGAAACAAGGAAAACTTGATAATCCATGGACAAGCCAAACAAAATTGCGAAGACCATGACGGGAAGAAACGGAAGAATGGGGCCCGTGCCCGAAACTCCGAGGAGTGAATCAAGCCAACCCCACTGGAAAATTGCAACTGTAACTCCCATGGCTCCGCCGAAACTGAGCAAACTGGTGATGGCTGCCGTGAGTGGAATCACAACAGAGTGAAAAAGAAGCATGAGGGCAAGAAACCCAAGGCCGACAACAAGTAAGAGAAAGACCGGTAAGACTTTGATTAACACAGTTGTGAAATCAGTGGAAACCGCTTGGGTGCCACCCACATAAATATTTGTACCGTCCTTGAGGTTGATCTCTGCGGCAGTAGTTGATCGAATTCGATCCAGGAGTTGGGCCGTGGCGGGGTCGTCAGGCGCAGTAGTCGGTTGAACCAGCACTGCAGCAACCTTTCCTCCGTCACCAAATGTTTCCTTATTCAGTTCAACAAGGGGAAGCATGTCAATGGTTGGCAGAGTGCTGGCAACTCCATCGGTTTCGTTCAATTTACGAATAGTTTCCTTCAGAGCTGCAAAGTCATTTTCTTTTGGCGTTTCAACAGCGATAAAGAATGGACCACCAACTCCAGGCCCAAAGCCACGTGCCAAGAGGTCGTAGCCGGTACGCAGGGGTGACCCTTTCGCTTGGCTACCATCGTCAGGGAATCCCAGTTCAAGACTCAGAGCCGGTGCGGCCAGACCACCCACGAGAATGAGACTTGCGAGAAATGGAATCAGGGGTTTCTTCTGAATCAGTTGTGCATAGGCCCGCCAGCGCTTGGGGTCTTCGGGAGTGGTTGTCGGGTTTTTGCCCCACGGTAAGCGAAGCCCAAATGTCTTGGTGCCGAGCAAACTCAATAGCGCCGGCAGCATGAACAGTGCAGACATCATGACCATGAGA
>CAITYI010000195.1 GCA_903896585.1 uncultured bacterium | reverse complement strand
GACCCGGACTTTGCTCCCTTGTACCTAAACGAAATCGTTGTTCTGGCATTGAGATTTGCAAACCGGTCACCATCTATTGAAAAATAGCCAGGCTGCAACGGGCCACTATCAGAAGTAAAAGTTGCTGAACCGTTTTTGATTGTCACTGTCGTGCCCGTTGCGTCCGAGTCAGGCGCATAAGTGATTGTGCAACCCTCGCAGTTAAGACCAACAAAATTTAAAGTCACTTCAGCATTAGGGGCGGCGGAGGCCGGCGGGGCAAAACCAATAAACCCAAGTACAACTGCTGCTGGAATTGCCACAAATGAAACTCTCTTGGCAAACATAATCATTTATCTCCTATTTTTGGTTGGTGAGTTAACCCACCGAGATTACCCAACACTTGTCAAACTGCGAACGATCCTTTGAATCTGCCGCACGGTCACAGCCGTCGTGGTGATTTGGGCGGTGGTGGTTTCAGCAGCCGCACCACTGGCCGGTAGAACAACCCACGTGTCGCCCGTGGACTGTCGCAGAACTTGCCGAGGTGTGGCGGTGGAACCACTTCGGCAATCGCTCTCTGATTGTGCATTCTTGTTTGGACACTCAGTCGTGATAGTCACTTTCTGACTTTTCGCTCCGGCAAACTTAACGTTGAAAGTGGCAACCACAAGCCGTGGGTCACCTGGTTCAGTGCAGGCCTCCGACTGAGTGATCGACAATGCCGGGTTTTTCACTTTGCCGAAATCACTCCTCACAAAATAAGTGCATCCGCCTGGATTGGGGCCAACAGCCTGTTCACTGAATTTTCCAACGGTCACTTTCGCAAGCGGTAGGTTTGCGGTGAATGTTGGGTTGTACACCGTGAACGGCACCTTCTCGGCTGCAGTCTGAAGTTCACTTAGATGGTCAGCAGCCAACGCCCCGGGGGCAAAGGTTAGCGATGCCCCCACAAGTAGCACCCCCGAAGTTACGGCCATGATGCGCTTGCCAAATGACAATTTGTTCATGTGAATCCTCCAGAAGTGGGGTAGCGCAGCGAGCCATTTTCGCTGGCCCACTTCACAGTAGCGTACTTTTCTGGAGCAATCATGAACATCGAAAATTCGGTCGGTTAAGTGGGTTCCGCGATTTAAAAATCTTCCGATCGATTTGCCCGTGATTGTTCTTTTGATGGCGCTTGCTCTCCTTCAGTTGGCTGAGCCTGCATTGGTGCCTGTCTTACCCAGAAAAGCACGAAGGTCGCCAGCGAAATCATGGTTGCAATTTCCACCCAGAAAAACACCAATATGTCGATCCACGACCCCAGCGGAGGGGCTCCGGGTAGCAGTGCCCGCAACGCCGGCATGGCAAAGATCAGTCCCGTTAGCCATCCCGCCATTCCGAAGGCATTTGGTCTCTTGCCAGTCTGAACATCGCGGCTGGCAATAATCGAGAGTCCCGCCAGAATGACCATTAGAGTCAAAACCAAAACGGAAATAATTTTTGTGGAGAAGGCACGTTGCATCGTCATGAAGGCCCACGACTGACCACTGTCAATTTCGGTTGGAGCCCTCGCTGCGGAATCTGCATTCACCTTCTCCACGTCTTTTTTGAGAAAGGTTGCAGAACTCTCAACGGTGTTGGTGCCGGGGTAGCCCAATGCGACCTGCCACCCCACGAATCCCTCGGGAACGAGCATTTCGGCGACAAGGGGAACCGGGTAAGCAATCTCGTCACTATCTATGGTTACCGCCTCCACGTAAACACGTGATAGATAAGTGTCAAAAGGATAGGTGTAGGGGGCGCCCTCAAGGAACAACGAAATCGGGGTCGAGTAACCCACCGGGGTGCCGCGAGGGAGTGTGAGCTTTGACTGTGTGGACGGAGAAATGAGCAATGTGACTTCTTCGCGCAGGCCACATACAGGCGTGCATTCGGTCAACTCCTCGCCAAACACAACCAAAAGATCGACGGTTATTCGATCGGTCGATAATTGGATGTCTCTCATGGCAAAATAAACTCCCACGCCGTCAGATGACGGTGAAACAGTGGCGAATCCTAGGTCCACCGGCAAACTTCGGTTGTAGAAAAAAGCGGACAAGCAATAAAGAATGGCCACAAAGACACCGACTATCCAAGGCCAGCGCGCACGTCTCTTCTTATTATCTGAGGAATTCTGGCCATCTGAAGATTGAAGTGAGATCGAGGACTGGGTGTCTGACCTGCCTGACTTAAAGACACTAAACGGGCTTTTGCCAATCACTTCGTCCGGCTCCTCTCCGTTGCTGGTGACTGGAAAGTTGAAGTTTTACCAATACCGACGGCATTCAACCACAAAGTCAGCTTGCAGTTGGTGGCAATCAGTTCAGGCAGTTGCTATCTCAGCGGGACCGGTCCGCCTGGGGTGTACGAGCACTGCAGGTGTCTGGGTGGCAGTTTGAGCGTCAACAGGTATTCGGTTACCGGGTCGTTTACACAGTCTGATGGGGTTCTCAGATACGCAACGTGCTGGGTACTTTCGTAACTGACCGTACTCGACCCGGCGAAAGTGTTAGCGAGGCTACGCCCCCACACCCAGGGGGTCGCCGCATCGCCCGAGGACAACACGAACACCGGAGGTGTCTTCAAAGTAATCATGTTGGGCCCACTGGGGATAGCTGGCGACAAATCATCAGGGTCGAGCCCAAAGCACGCAGCAGAGTTACCCAAGGAATAAGTCTGGGCCGAGCCATAATTTCGCTCAATTGCGTCTGAGGCGTTGGCGAGCTGTGTCACTGTTGGGCGATCAGGCATGTCTGAGCAGTTTACGAAAATGAGAACTGATGCCATCTCCGACATTTGCGCGTCAATACTCGAGCGCAGTACTTGTGAAATATTGGCGACCACCTCGAGTCCCTTGGCGCGCTCGGCGGGAGTTGCCGCGGTGATACCGGCATAAAGATTGTTCACCATGGCCCGCGCATAGGGATACTGGCTCTGAGACACTAGGAGGTTCCGAAACTGTTCCGCCCAATCCCATCGAGTGAACTCGATGCCATCGGGTAATACCACCACCGTGTCATTCAAATATTCCTCGATGAACGTGATCTTGCGAGCCGCCGAGGGTGCCGCCAGCGAGGGGAAAAGCTGCAGGGATAACCAGGAGTTCGCCGGGAAAGATGTCCCATTTCGGTACGTGGATTCATTAGCCATCACACTGCCGTCCATGATCAGGGCGCGCAATCTATTTGGGAAAGTGCGCGCATAGGCGTGCCCAATTCGCGTGCCATAACTCATGCCCCAGTAGTTCCACGTTGAGTAACCAAGTGCCGCCCGCAATGCATCAAGGTCTCGAATGACCTGCCACGTGCCTAAGTAGGGTGCGGAGTCAGGGTTAGCCGCCAGACATGCGGCATTGTCCGCCCCAATCCGATCTGCGACCTGCTGCCAGTACACCTGCCAATTCACCGGGCCGGTCGCCTGCGGATACTCCGGAACCGGGGAAGAGTATTGGCAACCGTTGAGTTTCAGTCCACTGCTACCGACACCGCGCGGATCCCACCCCACGAAATCGTATTGGGACACGACTTTATTGGGGAGCAATGAGTAAATGGACGGGAACGAATCGATCCCCGAGCCACCCGGCCCGCCCGGGTTGAAGGTCAACCCACGTTTGCCCTCCTTGGATCGCTTCACCCGCACATCGATGGTGGTGGTCCGACCGTCATTAGGGTTCTGCCAATCCAAG
>CAITYI010000194.1 GCA_903896585.1 uncultured bacterium | reverse complement strand
GCTACCCAGTCCGGGTGGCGGAATAGGCAGACGCGCTAGCTTGAGGTGCTAGTGCCCCAAAAGGGCATGGGGGTTCAAGTCCCCCCTCGGACACTCGAAGGCCTTCCCATTGGTGTTCAGACCAGGTCTTGGTGTCCCCATTTCAGCCAACTTAGCGGCTGTTACCGTGAATCCATTGCCATCCTGGATCCGCCGCTCAAGTTTTTTCAATCTTCGCGCAGAGATCGTAAAGTGGATGAAATTTTTCCAATAAGTGGGACAACAATGCTGATGGCGAACCAAATTGCCAAAGTGATTGCAAATACTCGAGCAAACGGTATCCATACCCAGGAAATGACCCAATCTGGAACAATACTGTACTGAAACGGTGCTCCACTTTTGTAGTAGTCCAAGGCAACAGCGCTGGCAGGAATCTCAGTGCCGACAAAATTTGGATATTCTTGATTATCAGATGGTAATCGCATCCGTGGATCTAGAACAGATAATTGCTGTGCAATCAAAAGAACATTCGGTTCATCGAGAAAATTGTTTGCAACAACGGTGAGCTCGACTGAGACTGTTGAAATCGGCTGGGCCGGAATACGCCTGGCCAAACTGATGTAGGACGGTGGGATCGTTGCCGGCCGCGCGTAACCGAGCTCGAATGCTAGCGCTGATGCGCGGTCGAGATTGACGATTGTCAGCTCAGGGTTAAGGGCGAGTTCCTCCACAATCGGCGTTCTTAACGAGTACAGCAGGGCCAAGGCATCAACCTCGCCCGCGAGAAGTTGCTCGACACCCACAGCGGTCGGGTCGCTGCGAACGTCCAAGTTCGAAGAAAATCCATAGGTGTTGAGAATGTCGGTCATCAATTGATTTACGTCACTTCCCGGGACACCAATCGACACCGTTTTTCCGTCAAGGTCCGCTAAGACCAGGTTTTGGCCAAGTTCTGCACGAGCGAAAATCAACAGAGGTTGGGATGCAATTGATCCTAAGCTATCGATGTTCGGATACTGATAGCTATTCAAGTTCTGGGCCACAAGAGCGACATTCAGCATATTCGGATCTCTAATTTCGTCCTCATTGTCGTTCACTTCTGCAACGGCCCTGAGAGTGTCTTCTTGAACGGTCAAACTCGTTGACACTCCATTTTCAGTCAGCCAAGTGTCGAGCTTTTGGCCAACGGCGTAGGAATAACTGGTTGGTGGCCCCACCGCGATATTGACATTCCGCTCCACCAGCAAGAAGTTGTACAAAAGATTACCCACAACAAATAGTAAATATGCCGCAAGCGCGATTATGATCAAATAACGCTTGATCCGCCGCTGCCCTTCGGGAGATTTAGGATTCCAAAACCTGGCGAGTTTCCTAACAATCACAAGCTTAACGATCTTCCGACGAATCGAGTTAGATCGCCCTGAATCACCGCTCACGCGCCGAGTACCCATTTCAGGGATCCTTTGACTCTGCGGCAACAACTTCTTCTTGCTCATCAGCAACCTCTTCTTGCTTTCCAGCAACTTGTTCTTGCTTACCAGCAACTTCTTCTTTCTTACCAAGTAAAAACAACGCACGCTTTTTAATCTTTTTATCAGGGTCAGGTTTTGGATTATCTATTCTGACGATTAATCGATTAAGTTCACGCACCTGACGCTCAGTCAGTGCCTTACCCTTACGGTGCTGTCGTTCCAGATGAAGCAATCTCAGGTCGAGTGCAACCTCCGCACCAACCGAACGGAATCTCAACTTTTTCAATTGTGGAACTACCAATCTGAAAATGACTAAAATAAATATCGTAACCGCAACTACCCTGCTTATGGGTATCCACAACCAGGAGATGAGTGCGGGTGGAAAAACTTCATAGTGCCAGGGAACCCCATTCCGATAGAAATCCCGGGCAACGTCACTAACAAGAAATTGAGTGTTGGTAAAAGTGGGGTAAGTTTCCTTATCACTGGGCAATCGCATTCTCGGGTCCAAGACAGAGAGTTGACGCGCGATTAACAAGACATTTGGTTCGTCAAGATACCTGCTGGCGATAACCGTGAGTTC
This sequence comes from uncultured bacterium, assembly GCA_903896585.1. Classification (GTDB taxonomy): domain Bacteria; phylum Actinomycetota; class Actinomycetes; order S36-B12; family S36-B12; genus UBA4592. The sequence goes on along the minus strand of CAITYI010000194.1, from coordinate 1,055 downwards.
AACCGCCACAGTTGTGATCGTCTCATTAGGAATACCTCTTGCATAATCGATGAAAGCCGGGGGGATCGTTGCTGGTTGCGCATAGTCCAGTTGGAACGCCAGCGCTGAGGAGCGGTCAAGATTGACGATGGTCAAGTCAGGGTTGGCGGCAAGCTCTCGAACGACTGGTGCTCCAAGCGAGGTGAGTAAAGCCACTGCATCAACTTCGCCGGCAAGAAGTTGCTCTACACCCATGCCGGACGGCTCGTTGCGAACGTCAACAGTTGCGGAATAGCCCGTAGTGTTGAGAATTTCCACCATCAGTTGGTTGACATCGCTTCCCGGCACACCAATGGACACCTGTTTATTGGCAAGGTCCCTCATGGTGAGATTCTCGCCCAGATCCGCGCGAGCAAAAATCAGCAGCGGTAGCGATGCAATTGTGCCCAGACTGACCACGTCGTCATACTCATCGGCGTTCACCCTCTGGGCTACAAAACCGACGTTGATGCTGTCAGGATCTGCCCATTCAACCTCTTCATTGCTGTATTGGATGGCGGCAATCGCGCTCAAAGTATCTTCTTCAATCGTGAGAGTGGATGACTGGTTATTCGACTTCAGCCAATTATCGAGCTCCTGACCGACCGCATAGGAATAACTGGTCGGCGGTCCAGCCACAATGTTCGCATTGCGCTCCATGACCAAACTGTAAATAAAACTGCTCGCAATGAACAACGCAAATACCAGCAGACCAAGCGTGTACACAATAAATTTCAAAAAAGCACGCCATTCGGTCACGGCGCCATAATATATTATTGTCGGTCACTAATTACTCGGTTCCATAGTCGACGCGAGCACAACCAATTGAGCGCTCGAACCTCACTTTGTGGGGATGCAACCAATAAGTAAATGTGGGCAATGAGCCCCGTAGAAGTTTCGGTAGTCGAGTCCGGATCTGGCACGTCACCTATCCAGTGACGGCACTGGAATCCCACGCAGAGACTATTTCCAGCCATTCCCGGGTGGCCAATTCAGATCCGATTTCTTGCACCTTCAGTCGATATAGATCCCCAAGT
>CAITYI010000193.1 GCA_903896585.1 uncultured bacterium | reverse complement strand
TCTGTTTCCTGGCCGTACTCAAACCGGTCCACGGCCAGACCACCAGCGTTCACCAGTGATTCAAAGTATTGGCGGGAAAATCGGGTGCAGTGCAACCGGCCCTTCCACTCCAGGGGGCCGTATCCGGCAGGATTTTCCTCCCACTCCGGGACATCTTCTTCCACAAAGCAGGTAACAAATGCCTTGCCGGTGGGCGTCAAAGTCTCTCCGAGAATTTCGAGATACCCGGCCGTGTCTGCAGCATTCATGTGGGAAAACACCGAGTAGGCATAAAACACGTCAACACTGTGTGGATCGGCACTCAATGTGCGCTCGGGTGAGCCATCTGGGTTGTAGCGCTCATTGCTCACGTCCACAAAAGTGAATCGGTAACCCGGGCCGGCGAGATTGAGTTGACACCAGTCAATTAATTCTCGTTGTACATCCACTCCGTGATAGTCGCGGATTGATTTCAGATGCTCTTTAATGCCAATGGCCAACCGACCGGCACCACAACCCCAGTCGAGCACCGCAGAATCAACGGTGAGCCCGCAATACTTCTCCAGTCGCTTTACATCTTTGACCGACGTGCGAATGAATGCTTTGTCATTCTTGAAGTGTTTGCCGCCCATGCGGTACTTGTTCGGAGGCAGCGGGGTCTGAGGTCCGAAGTTGAACACGTGACAACTCTAGTCCGCGAAAAGATTCATTTCTATTGCTGCCGTGGTCGGTCTGCCTCGCAAGGTTTCCTGCATTCCAGCATCCCGGCATTCCTGCATTCCAGCATTCCAGAGACCCTCGGTGACTGTTCTGTGGAAAGATGTACACATGACGGAAATCGACTGGGCGAATACCAAGGTTTATGTAGCGGGACACCGCGGCTTGGTCGGTTCGGCCTTGGTGCGCGCCCTCGAGGCCGCCGGTGCCGGCGAGATTATCGGGTGGAGTTCGGGTGAACTTGATCTACGTGATCGCGATGCCACCCTTGACGCCATCAATGAAGCGCAGCCCGATGTTGTCATCGACGCGGCCGCCCGCGTTGGCGGGATCATGGCGAACTCCACCTACCCGGTGGACTTCCTCAAAGACAACTTGTTGATCCAAACAAATGTGATGGATGCGGCACACGCGGCGAATGTGGAACGGTTCCTCTTTCTGGGTTCCTCGTGCATTTACCCGCGGCATGCAACGCAACCAATTCGTGAATCTTCTTTGATGACCGGGCCCCTCGAGCCCACCAACCAGGCGTACGCCATGGCCAAGATCGCCGGCATTTATTACATTGAAGCGTTTCGCACGCAATACGGCCGTCGTTGGATCTCGGCAATGCCTACCAACCTGTACGGCCCACGTGACAACTTCAACCTGGAAACATCACATGTGTTGCCCGCGTTCATTCACCGCTTCCATGATGCAAAGCAATCAGGTGCTGAGAAAGTCACTGTGTGGGGCACCGGTGCACCGCGTCGCGAGTTCTTGCATGTTGATGACCTTGCGCAAGCGTGCCTGTTGCTTTTGCAGAAGTACGACTCCTCCGAAACAATCAACATTGGTTGGGGAGATGATCTTCCGATTAAAGATCTTGCCGAAACCGTTGCCAATGTCATTGGCTTTGAAGGGGAGATCGAATGGGACACCAGCAAACCCGATGGCATGCCGCGCAAGCTTTTAGACACCTCGCGCATTAACGCTCTCGGTTGGTATCCGTCCATCAAGTTGCGCGACGGCGTTGCCTCCACCTACGACTGGTATCTCGAAAATGCCTGACACACCCGCACAAGAACCACTGCAAGCGTTCCTGCCCGGTCGACAGGCGTTAATTGTTCGCCTCACCGCACAAGAAGGTCAGCGGGCAGCGCTACTTGAGATTCTGAACACCTATGCCGATGGAATTGGCGAGGAACCTGGTACCGAGATGTACATGGTCGCGGTTGATCCAGACGATGCCAACTTGGTGTGGCTCTATGAAATATTTCGCGATGAAGATGCCGAAAATGCCCATCGCCAGTCCAGCGGGTTCGCCGAACTCATGCAGGCACTACCCCAATACATTGAAGGATCACCCGGGGTCTTGCGCATGCAACCGCTGCGCATGACCGTGCAGGAGAATATGTTTAACGAGGACTGGAGCTTCTAGATGATTCGCGAAGTCGTGCACGTTACCGTCTTGCCCGAACACAATGCCGACTTTGAACGGGATTTACAGCGCGCTGTCACGGAAATTCTGTCCCAAGCCCACGGCCTGATCGCCTTCTCCGGAATTGGGTGGTGCATTGAAAGACCGAATGTTTATTTGTTCACCATTGACTGGGAAACCCTCGAAGATCACACAATTGGTTTCCGTGAATCGGAGTTATTCACAAAGTGGCGCGAGATTATTGGCGTCCACTTTGATGGCCCACCAACCGTTGAACATTTTTCACTTTAATCGCCCCGATATATGTCGGATCTGTGCGCTACCGATAACACGGTAACCATTCTCTCGGATTCATTTATCCGATAAATGATTCGATAACTTCCCTTGCGAGCGGAATATCGATCAGTTGGTGGTGGGGAAAGAAGTTTTCCAACTTGATGTGGATTCTCTAATAGTGTGTGTGAGATAAATTCAAATGCTGCGAAGGCAATGTTCTCCGGTAGATACTCAGCAAGTTGTTTTCGGGCTGTGGGTGCAACCGTCAATTGATATTTGCTAGGCGACACTGGAATTGCGTTTGCGTTCCGCCATTACATTTTGTAACTGTTCTAGGGATTCACCCTGGCCTTGAGCAATCTCTGCCTCGGCGGCTAGAAGTTGTTGCATGAGGGGAACATCCGCGAGGATTGCAATGGTTTCTTCCATGGCTTCCAGA
>CAITYI010000192.1 GCA_903896585.1 uncultured bacterium | reverse complement strand
CGAATGGCATGGTCAAGGGATCAACTTCCGGCAACTCAGCTCCCCTGACGATTGATGAAGCAAACAAGAGGGCGCAAGACCGATGCCTTGAACTGGATGCCGGAGTGTTGCCCGATCTCTCGCCGCCGCCGCCGAGCGACTACTTAAGGAAGGAAACTGATCCAAATTTTATGGTGATGAAGATGCCGCCCGTACTAATATATTTCCAATGTGTCGGGGAAAAGCCAAGTGGCGCAAGTTGCACAAAAAGCGAGTTCAACCAGGTCGCTTTTCAGCGTGCGAAAGTCAACGGTGAAGCCGAAGTTCTGAGGTGCAGCGTGGGTAATGGTGGTCTCTTCTGGTTGCGCATGGAGGCATTCTCAGGTTCTTGACCCGGTCAGAATCTGCCTGATATTTCCTTGGTCCAGGGGGTTTGAGTGGATGTTGATGGGGCCAGCACCAGAGCATGAGGATTATGGAAACTTACTGTGCGAATTTGGGGAATTGGAAAATCTAATTCGCTGAAAAGGCTATTGTCTGACGTTAACGAAGAGTCCAGAATGGATTTGGGAGACAATAGGGAGGCCACAGAGTGGAAATGCGTGAAGTTGATGGCTGGCGGGGACGATTCTTTGAGGATTTTGAAGTAGGCGATATCTACAAGCATCCATTGGGTCGCACCATCACTCAAACGGACAATACGTGGTTCACTCTGCTGACCATGAACACAAATGAATTGCATTTCAATGTGGAGTATGGGAATCAAGCGGAGTTTGGTAAGCCTCTGGTCGTGTCTCCTTTAACTTTGGCAATTGCTTCGGGGCAAAGTGTCACAGATCTAACCCAGAATGCGATCGCCAATCTTGGTTGGGATGACATCAAGATGACACACCCGGTTTACGCAGATGACACAATTTGGTCAGAGTCCCTTGTTGTTGAAAAGCGAGAATCCTCGTCAAGGCCACATGCGGGCGTAGTTTCAGTGCGCACCCGCACGTTGAATCAGCATGGCAATGAAGTGTGTTCATTTAAGCGGACCTTCATGGTCCACAAGCGGAACTCGGCGCTACTTAGTAACCCTCGTCCTGAACCACTCAAGCCCGAATGGCAGGCCTGAGGCTTTCCACTTTTCTGAATCATGATTTGCCGGGCACCGAATTAGACTCACTCTGAATCGCACGTTAGCGAATTACAGAGGCGCTCTCACTTTTCTCCAAAAGGATTTTGTGTGAGAGCGCCTTTGCGTTAGCCAATCGCAACTTTATTTCACAGGTTGAGCTGCCCACTGAGAAATGATGTCGTCGGTTGTCGTGACTGCCCCAAACCCGAATCCGAGAGTTTGAAGTGCAACATCATGACGATTCTTTTCCAATTCGCCGCAGGCATCGCCGGCAATGAAAGTGTGGTAGTCGCGAGCACTTGCATCTCTGGCAGTCGTTTCAACGCACATGTTTGTTGTGACGCCACAAAGAACTAGTTGATGAATCCCCATACTTGTCAGATACGTTTCAAGGCGCGTTCCATAAAAAGCGCTGTATCTATTTTTGTCAATAATGATGTCCTGTGGTTCTGGGGTTAAGCTCGGAATCAGGTCGGCATCCCAACTCCCCTCCGCCAAGGAATTAACTTCTGCCAGTGCGGGAATGAGATGTTGTACAACTACACCTCCATCGGTGTAATCCCCCCGATATACAAAGCGGGTGAATATCACTTGAATACCAGCATTATGAGCCGCTTCAACAAGACGTTCGCAGTTGGGAATGGCAGCTTGGCACATGCTGATGTCGAGCCCAATCTGGGCAACTGAACCTTTCGGGTCGCAGAAGCCGTTTTGCATATCAATGACAACTAATGCAGTTGGAATTGCAGGGTCAAAAGTGAGCGGCATGGTATTTCTCCATTCAGAAGTTAATGGTCTGATGTAGTAGCGCTAATGTAGTGTGAATCGTGTGACCCAGATTGTAAATTACCAAAATCAGTCATTTGATGGCGTCGACCCCGTGACTTTGTGCACCCCCGAAGCCGCCCAGGCTGTTGCTCTATACCGAGATGGGCTGGGGTTTCAGGTTGTTCAGGATTTGGATTGGCCGGCGGAGCCATGGCGTGAATTGTGGAAACTGCCAGAGGGAGGTGACATGCATGTGGTCGAACTCCGAAAACCGCGTGCACACGGGGGTGGGATACGCATTGTCCATGTCCCCGAACTACCCCCTGTCGCAGGTGGACGGCTCCCCATCCAACCGGGAGCATTTGCTTGGGACTTTTATGTTCGAGATATGGCGGAAGCTGTAGAGCGAATTAAGGATCTGGGTTGGACATTCCGTTCAGAGCCACAGCGGTACCCGCTATTTGGACAGAATTTCGAAGTGAATGAAGTCATGTTGGAGGGCCCCCAGGGGCTCCTGCATGCACTTGTGGAATACATCCCTGGGCAACATCGCTGTGTGTTAGGTGTCGACGAAAATGAGGACACAAGCGAATTGATTGCACTTGTTGTGGTCGTGACCGAAGTTGATGCACCGCGCGAGGCCATGGTGTCGGGCCTCGGGGCAGATGTAGCCATGGACGAAACTTTTTCCGGATCTGAGGTGGAGAGGCTATTAAGCCTGCCATCCGGAAGTGCTTTTCGCATGGTTCTCATGCGCGGTCCGAGTCGGCGTAGTGCGCGATTCGAACTGCTGGAAAGTATCGGCGGTGCGTCAACAAATCCTGGGATTCCACACGTGATTGCACCGATGCCGGTACCGGACCTCAAGCGGGCGATTGATCAATTGCGTGGCCATGGAATCAAGGCTGCGGATCCCATCAGAACTGGAGCTTCATTTGTGGCCATGGCTGAATTGGCTCCGGGAATACTTATTGAACTGCGTTGACAGGAAACCTCAGACGTTTTATCCTGAGGAGTCCCCCACCTTGGAGAGCCCATGAACTTGAAGATTACTTATGGACCATGGGGTGAAACCATGGAGGAAATGGTCGCCGCTGCTCAGGCAGCGGAGGTTGCCGGCGCTGAGGTGCTTTGGGTTCCCGAACTCCACCGCAGCGCAACGATCTCTGCCGCGGCAATTGCTGCGGGGACCGATGGGGCGACCGTGGGTACCGCGATCGCGCTTGCCTTCACCCGCAGCCCCATGGTCACGGCGCTCGAAGCCATGGATCTCGATGAAATGACCAAAGGCCGATTTATTCTGGGGCTTGGCTCTGGGGTGCAGCGTCTCAATGAATTGTGGCACAACGCACGCTGGGGCAAACCTGTCGGGCACATGCGTGAGACGGTACGTAACATCCGCACCTTTATTGCCCAGGCCCACACTGGGGAAACAATTGACCTGCCAGGGGAATTCGAACCTATGCATATTCGCGGTTATGAAAGACCCTTCTATCAATCTCGGACCGAGATACCCATTTACCTTGGTGCCATGGGGCCTGCCATGACCAAACTTGTGGGCGAGATCGGCAACGGCTGGATCAGCCATGAACTATGCAGTCCTAAGTACCTAGAGGAACAACTCCTGCCCTGGCTGAAAGAAGGAATGGATCGCGCGGAACGTCCCCAAGGTAGCGTCGATGTTGTTGTCTCAGCGTTGTGTGCGGTGGATTCGGATGGATCGCGCGCTCGTCGGTGGGCGGCCGGCACCGTTGGATTTTATGCGTCAGTCAAGACCTATGAAGACTTCTTCTCTTTTCATGATCTTGCAGAGGAACAAGCGAAAGTGATCGAGGCTTTCCGGGGCGGCATTGGCGCTGACTATCTAGGTGATTATGTACCAGACCATATGGTCGATGTTCTCACCGTCTCGGGGACACCAGCCGAGGCCATCGAGCGCATTGCAGCCTATGACGGAACCGCCACCACCATCAAAATCACGCCGCCGACTCATGGCCTGTCAGCTGAAGATACTCGATCCAGTCAACAGCAAATCCTCAGAATGATCGCGGAGCTCACCGGAAACTGAATCGCGAGTAAGTCAGTCATTCGACTGAGTAAGAATTGAAATCGCGTGTTGCGCGGACGAAGTCATGACATTGGGAAAATCCTCTTTCTTGAGAGCAAAGAGAGGCGTGTCAAATAGCGCTACTTGCAGGTCTGGTCTGCCCCAAGCATCTAAGGTCGCCTCAATGATTTCCTGAAGACCCGCAGGCACAATCGCTGTGGCCGGAATTCCGGCATCCTCAGCAAGGATGCATTCCCGTAATGCTCGTGATGTACAAGTAGCACAATCACCAGCCGACACTATTAATGCAGAAACCCCTTGCTCTACAAGACGATCAATCCATTCTTGGGGCCGGTGATCACCAATCTGGGGTCGGCAAATTCTCTCAATATGGATACCGGTCTTTGGTAATGCAAGAACAACGGAGTCAATTATCAACTCGCCCCACCCGGCATTGATATTCAACATACTGTCACTGAGAACTATGTGACCAGAAAGGGTCCGCGCTCTTGGAGCCGATGTGCGAGCGGCGCGATGGGTTGCGAGTGGGGAAACAAGTTCGAGGTCAGTTGGCATCGACAATCCCTTCGATGGTTGTCACGCCGCTACCAAACACGGCAGTGGTGTAGCCGCCCGTAGGTGCTCCGACAATAGCTATCTGAATTCTGCGAGGATCATCGACAATACTTATCTGGTCTGAATCCCGTGGCTCGGGACGCAACCATGCAGGTGCCTGATGTCGATCGATAAAGCCAAATAGCCCGCGGGATCGCAAACGTGAATACGGTTGAGTGGCTTGTTCCGCCAGGGCACAGGCGACATCAGTTGCACTCCAACCGGCATCAGCAAAAATCCACGCATGCGTTGGCGACATCAAAAGCCATAAATCTTTGCGAAAAAACGCATTGTAGGTACCAGGAATCGCAACGCTGTCCGCGATTGTAGATATCAAAATATCTGGATCATCGTGACCCATGTCCGTGATGCACAAAGTGGAGTCGGCTGCATATGTCGCGACCATATGTTCGCCTTGTGTGTGACCCGCACGAATATGCCATGGTTCCCAAGGTGACAGTGTTAGGTTTTCGGCAACGCCGAATGCCAACTTTCCCGGACGCCCCATGGTGGATGCATCAAATTTTTCTGGTGAACCGCCAGCGATATTGCGCAGAACGAGGGACAGTGCTCGAGCGATTCGTGCGTTAGCACCGTAACTTCCGGATAGGGCATCGCCTTCCATAGACCACGTGGGATTAGACCACGTGGGATTGGAACCGGCAAGAAAAACCATTGGCCACAGCCCATGCACCGTTGTGATTACCTGATCTAAGAGAAATCGTGGCTGGGCAACCGCACGCACGGCTGCGATGACCGTAGCGAAATCCCCTGGATCGCAACCGGCCAGAACCGCATTAGCGGCAATGTTTTGCCATGTTGCCTGTCCCATTGATGGGGGCAATGAAGCCACCACGTCATTCGCTTGATTGAGGTGGCTTCCGAGCATCTGGTTGACCCGTTCCCGGGTGGGGGCTATTCCCGGAAGTGCATCACACCATTCCGAGGGGTAAGGCATTGTCTGAGTTTAGTTTGAACTTGTCCCCGAGAGCGTAATTCTTCCCTAAAGTGCCGATCAACTTAAAGATCTGACGTTTATACTGAACCGGTGGACACCGCATCAGGCTCATGGATTGACCTCGATGACCAGTTGAGGGCACTGCAGCCAACTACCGTGCCTGATGCCAATGCGCCTTTACTCACAACACTCCTTTATTCGGATCCGCAAACTCGCGCCAGTTGCCTTCTGGTGGAGTTTCCTCAGGGGTGGAAACGTGCTGCGGGTACATATTCCTGTGCCGAACATGCCATTGTTCTTGATGGCGAGATCATTCTCGATGGAATAACTTGGACGGCAGGACAAGGTTTCGTTGTGCCTGCAGGAGCTGTTCGAACAGAAACATATACACCGCATGGTGCCGTTGCGGTCGCGTGGTTCGGCGGCACTCCTCGCTGGACTTCAAAGGTCGATACATCAGAATCAGCGAGCTCTGGAAATCCGTCAGGAATAAGTTGGGTAGGAGACCTAGGCGGCGGAGAGGTAGGCGGCGGAGAGGTAGGCGACGGAGAGGTAGACGAAGTTGACTTCGTTGGACGGCGGTGGCGGCATAACTTTCTACCGCTGGAAGAGCAGGATTCCAAAATAATTTCGTATCAGTGGCCGACATTGTGAATGTCCTCGACCAATTCACTGCGCTGGTAAATAGTGTGCCGGTTGCCGATTCCACCCAGCCGATTCTGCCCCCGGTAAAGATTATGGAATGTGACTTAGTCGGTGAAGTCAACGCGCTATTGCAGGGCGGTGAATCCATGCATTCCAGCGATTCCGCAGACTTCGGAATCGCCCAGCTTCACGCTGCGTACGCCTCCGGTGAACTGAATGCACGGCAACTTGTTGAGGGGCTCCTGTCGAGAATTGAAACCCGTGACCCGTTAATCCAGGGGTGGGTGACGATTGCACCAGATGTCCTGACAAGCGCGGACAACTGTGATCAAATTATGTCAGCGCATCTTATTGAAAAACCATTATTGGGAATCCCCATTGGTATAAAAGATTTAATTGACGTTGCAGGATTACCCACATTGTGTGGGTCACGTCAGACGTCAAATGATTTGGTAATAAACGATTCTTCCGCTATTGCTCGCTTGCGAGATGCCGGAGCAATCATCATGGGCAAAACCACCACACATGAATATGCATTTGGGGGTACTACACCCCCAACGCGAAATCCCTGGCAGCCGGACACGGTTCCGGGCGGCTCCTCCGGTGGATCCGGTGCTGTTCTCGGTGCTGGAATGGTGCCCGGTGCTATCGGGACAGATACGGCAGGCTCAGTTCGAATTCCGGCCTCCTACTGCGGTGTCGTGGGATTCATGGGATCCCACGGTCACGTACCCACCGATAACGTTGCGGTCCTTGCTTGGTCGCTAGATCATGTGGGCGCCATGGCGCGGAGTGTCGCGGATACAGCAAGGATTCACCGGGTAATGGCTGATCTCCCCGTGGATCCGACAGCAATGGCCCCATCAGTCATGTCTCCATCGCTGCCGGCTTTACCTCAAACGATGGGAATTCCTCGCGATGCACTTGAGCCCATGCATCCATCAGTTCGCACGGCTTTTGATTTAACGGTCGATGCGCTTCAGGCTCATGGCGTTACATTCGTTGATGTTCCGTGGCCTGACCCGGAACTTCTCGAGGCGGTTGGGTTCATTCTTATGATGGCGGAGTCTGCTGCGTTTCATCGAAACCGGATGCGCAGTCCGGAACTCTTTGATCCGCAGGTTGCCGAATTGCTTGAGGCTGGTTCAACGGTTTCGGCCATGGATCACCTGCAGGCGCTGAGAGTCCAAACCCAACTTGCTCAGTGGTTCGATGACCTTTTTGACACAACGCCAATCTTGATCACTCCCACATTGCCGTGTCTTCCGCCACCTTTGGGTTCAGATACTTTTACTCCAATTGATTTGGGGTCAGAGACTCAGCCGTTGGCGACCGCGCATACTCGTTTTACGTTGGCGGCGAATATTGCAGGTTCACCTGCGGGTAGTTTGCCGTGCGGACTTCAACAAGGTTTCCCGGTTGGTCTGCAAGTTATGGGTCGGCGCGGTTCGGACTTGAATGTGCTTTCGGTAATGGGAGGAATTGAAAGTGTTCTTGCCCATGAAAATCTGTGGCAGCCAGGGTCTATTGCAACCCAGTTTGGAGGACTCTGATGGTTGAGATCTTGCACGCTTTTCGTGAGGATCATGAGCGCGCGTTAACGGAGAGCATCCAGGGTCTACTGAGCCGCCATCTTCCCGAAGAGCGAGCCGCACAAGCCGACCGCGAGCGATTATTCCTGCGTGATGTATGGAAGACCTTGGGTGAAAACGGCATGTTGGGTTTAGGTATGCCAGAGGAACATGGTGGGAGCGGTGGTGGTGTTGCTGAATCCACAATTGTTACTAGGGAGTTGGCGCGCATTTTGCCGTCCATGGCCGTTGATTATGTTTTGTGCGGAATGGTCGGGCGAACCATTATCGATAGTGGTCAACACACAAATCTCATTGAGGGATTGGCGTCCGGTGAACGAATCTATTCATACGCGTTGAGCGAGCCTGGTGGCGGATCTGATCTTCTTTCACTGCGAACTCAGGCGACATTAGAACAGGGAATGTGGCGGGTGAATGGCCAGAAATTGTGGATCTCATTAGCCAATGAATCTGATTTGATTTTCACTTTGGTGCGAACCGATGAGCCTGAGTCTGGCCGAAGTCGTGCATCAGGTCTCACTCTTTTGATTATCCCTAAAAATCAGCCAGGGGTGGAAACAAACAAAGTTAACCTTTCAATAATGCGGGCTGCTGGTACGTGTGAAGTCTTCTTTACCGATGCGCTTGCTCCCGCTGATTCCGTTGTTGGAGAGCGGGGTCGGGGATTGCATGCACTTCGTGGGACTCTGGATGTTGAAAGAGTTCTATCCGCAGCTATCAGTCTTGGAATAGGACATGGGGCCTTGGATCTGGTGCTGCGCTACGTGAATGAGCGTGATGCATTCGGTGGCCCAATTGGCCGATTCCAAGCTGTGCAGCATCCTCTCGCAGAATCGGCAGCAGAGCTAACTGCAGCATCACTGTTGGTGGAATACGCTGCCCGTTTGATCGATAGGGGACTGCCAGCCAGCCAAGAGTCCGCCATGGCAAAACTGGTAGCGGCAGAGTGTGTTAACCGGTTAGTTGATCGGGCGGCAAGGGCAATGGGAGCGATGGGAATTGCTGAGGAATCCCCAATGCAGAGGTATCTGCGGGATGCGCGTCTTCAGTTATTCAGTCCAGTAAATAACGACCTTGTTCGAGGTATTGTTGCGCAGAGTCTCGGGATGCCCCGTAGTTACTGATGCGCGGTAACGTCTATAGATTCATAAGTTGATTCAATGGTTTTTAAATGCGCGCGCATTGAAGCTTCAGCTCCGTCTGGATCTCTAGCTTCAATGTAGCTCAAGATTTCACGGTGGTCTTCGTCAATCTGAGTCCAATAGCTTTTTTCCACATCGTCACGTCGAAACCTAGATTTAAGTACGTCAAAGACAGGTGAGGCAACGAGCCCGATGAGCCGGTTGCCTGAAGCTTCCATGATCAACTCGTGAAAACGTGAGTTCTTGGTATATCTGATCGCTTCGTCTTCAACATGGTTTATTTTGGTGTTTTGGCGCAACTCCTCGAGGGCGCTATCTGTCCTACGTATTGCGGCGAATCGAGAAGCGGGAACTTCGAGGGCGGCGCGAGTTTCAAGCAACTCTGCGACCGATACACCCGCAGAACCACTCATAAGACCTAGGCTCGTGCGTAAATATTCACTGACGGTGTCTGCATCCAGTTCGGCAACGAACGTTCCACCGGACACTCCACGACTGGTGTACACCAAGCTTTGAGCAGCCAGAGAGCGGATTGCTTCGCGAATGGTGCTTCGGCTGACGCCGAAGATTGTCGCCAACTCGGCTTCATTCGGCAAATGATCACCTGTTTGGACCTGCCCGGTGACGATTAATTCCCTTAACTGGCTGGCGACTTGGGCGTAGGCGGGTTGGATTCGACTAACGGCTAATGAAGACCGCCCACTTTGGTTAACCACGGCATCATTGAGCGCCATCGGTGACTTGGGTGCCACATTTCCTCCCGAGTGAGTACCCGTGAGCCGGGGATCTGGGATCACGCTACAGGTTCCGTTGGATAAGGGAGAAAACTGGGTGAAATTTGCTAATTCGGTTGTTTCTGACCCGAAAAGTTACTAACGTTTCGGAAACGATATGTAAATGTCTGAGTAATTCACCTTCGAAGAGATCAGACTATGGCAATCAGCACCCCTGGGGTGATCGAGATCGCATACTTCGGCGGAACACCGCCGGAAGAATGGAGTAAGCACTATGAGAGTTAGGCGCATCAGCGGAGTCGTGACCCTTGCGGTCGCGTCCTCCTTATTGCTGGCCGGCTGCGGCGGTGGATCCACCGATTCCGCTGAAACATCGGCCGAAGCTTCCGCCACCGCGGAAGCTACTGAAGAAGTTGCCACAGAAGACGGTGGTCAATCGACCACCATAACCATGGCTTGGGGCAACGTTGCCAGCCAATTGGATCCGAGCGTCTTCACGGGTCTGGCTGATGTATACAACATGGCTCAGTACTGCACCACTCTTGTGGAATATGACGGAGCCGTGGCAGCCGAAGACAAAACCTTCCTTCCAGACGATGTAGCTGGCAACTTGGCGGAGAGCTGGGAAGCCGACGCTGCAGGTACCTCCTACACGTTCAAACTTCGCGAGGGTGTGACAAGTTCATGGGGTAATCCACTCACCTCGAATGACGTGAAGTGGTCCTTTGAGCGCATGATCGGGGGCAGCCCAATTGTGTCAGGCATCCTGATGCCGATTGCCAATATCAATCAAGAAAACTCAATTGAAGTGATTGACGACCTCACCTTCAAGATGAACCTGACAGAGCCAAGTGCCGTGGCCATTGCGGTTCTTACTCACCCAACCATGTGCATTCTTGACGCGGTTAAGGCGCAAGAAAACGCTACCGCGGAAGATCCTTGGGCATCTGAATGGCTTGCTACCAACACTGCAAGCTACGGTCCATACGTAGTGGAAAGCATCAACCCAGGTCAGGAAATCCGCTACGCAGCAATGGAAGGTTATTTTGGAGACCCAGTGTTCTTCCAAAATGCCGTTGTTCGCATGGTTCCTGAAGGCGCAAACCGCACACAGCTCCTACTTGCAAGCGAAGTTGATCTCATCACTGACACTCCGTTTGACAAACTGGCACAAATTGCTGAAAGCGATAACGCCAAGGTGCTATTGCGTCCAGACGTAAACCGTCACACATTGTCGTTGAACACAAAGGATCCCCAGTTGGCGGACCCACGAGTTCGCAAGGCAATTAGCTTGGCCATCAATCGTGATGCATTCTTGAACACGATCTATGCCGGCTATGCAGACGCGGCTCCAGACGGCTTGCCTTCGGCAATGAATTTCCCAGCAAGTAGTCGTCCAAACTCCTACGACTTGGAGCAGGCTAAAGCTCTGCTTGCGGAAGCAGGGGCTGAGGGAATGACACTGCAGATCACCACCAACAATGGCCGCCCTGGTCCATTCGCGGAAGATCTTGGTCGACTCCTTGTGGCTGACCTTCAGGCGGCCGGAATCAACGCCACGTTGAACCCGATCGCTTCAGAGGCCGACTTCGAGAAGGCTGTGGGTGAAAAATCACTGCAGTCTTGGTTGTACACGGAGCGTCCCGCTGTGGCTGACTCTGGCTACATCTTTAACCTCTACCTGGGATCAACTTCCTTCCTTAACAACACTGGATTCGCAAACGAAGAGTTTGACGGCTACGTCAAGACAATCGTGAGCACCGATCCAGGTGCTGAGCGTGATGCTGCAATTGCAGCAGCTCAGAACATGGTTCAGGATCTGGTCCCAGCGGTCTACCTGACCGAAGCTTCAGATATCGCGTCAGCTCTGAATGACATCGATGGTTACAACCTGTACCCACATGGTGCGACCCTTATCGGTGAGTTGTTCAGGGGTTAGTTCTTGACCGACACGGCATTATCGATTCCGCCCACCCGAAAGGGTGGGCGGAATCGACATGTCCGACTGGCAATTTTGATTGCAAAACGACTTGCTTTTTTTGCCGTTGCAATTTTTGCAGTACTCTCAATATCTTTTCTTCTCATTGCCTTATCTCCTGGCGATCCTGCACGTGTGATTGCTGGCAGTTTGGCGACTGCGGAACAAGTTGACAACATCCGCGCAGAATTGGGCCTTGATCAACCGATACCACAACGCTACTTTGCGTATCTGTCCGGAATATTCACGGGAGATTTGGGCACCTCGTATTTTTCTAAGCAGCCGGTAATAACTGAAATTGCGAATAGGCTCCCATCTACCTTGGAACTTGTGCTGCTCAGCGTCGGTGTGGCAATTGTGATTGGCGTTCTTCTAGGCACGGTGGGCGGATATTTCCGGGGCCGCTGGCCTGAATCCGTATCTCGGGGGGCCTCGAGCGCATTTCAAGCAATACCAGATTTCTTTTTTGCCCTATTACTTATATTGATTTTCTTTTTTTATTTGGGGCTTGCACCAGCGCCATCTGGTCAACTAGATATTTTGATTCTTCCACCAGATCAAGTGACCGGATTTGTGCCTATTGATGCACTGATTGCTGGTGATCGAGAGGCATTTCAAAATGCACTTGCACATTTGGTTCTTCCTGTGATCACTCTTGGGCTTGTGTACGCCGGCTACTTTGCCAAAATAACCAGGTCCGCATTGGCGGAAGCAATGCAGTCTCAACAGGTTCAATTCGCTAGGGCAAGTGGACTGTCAGAGTGGCGGACCCTTCGATATGCCTTGGTACAAATTCGCTCGAGCATTCTCACTTATGCTGGCATAATTTTTGCATCCCTTTTTGGTGGAGCTGCAGTTGTTGAAACGATTTTCAGTTGGAATGGCATGGGTCAGTGGGCGCTGGACGGTATTTTGCGGCTAGATATTCCAGTCATTCAAGGATTCGTACTCGTTGCCGGTGTGATTACGCTTCTCATTTATACATTGCTGGACATCGTTGTGGCTTGGCTTGACCCAAGGATTAGTTATGGCAACTAGTCCACCGAACGACTCTGAGCGGACAAAGGCAGCAAAGCCCACCGGTCAGTTCCGGGATTTTGTGCAGATGCATCCGATAGCTGTGGGGGGTGCATTTTTTATCGTGGTACTTATTCTCGCCAGCTTATTTGCTCCCTTGCCATACGATCCCGAACTCCCTAACCCGGAAGTGGGAATCTCTCCACCGAGTGCCGATCACTGGTTTGGCACAGACATCACTGGTGCAGATGTTTTCTCACGAACAATTGCGGCCGCATGGGTGGATCTGTCATTGGCACTGGCCGGAACGTTACTTTCGCTGGCTATTGGAGTCCCGCTGGGTTTGGCCACTAGTGTGAAAAGACGTTGGAGCGACAACCTCGTTCGTGGAATGGACGCTTTTCAGGCCTTTCCACTACTAATTCTCGCACTGGTGCTTGTGAGTTTGTCCGGCAATAAGTTGTACATGGTGGTGGTTGCGATCGCACTCATCAACATTCCGCGTTACATGCGATTGATCCGCAGTGAAGTGCTGTCACTGCGTGAGGCGCGCTTTATGGAGGCAACAACAGCAATGGGCGTGCCGTTGCCGAGAACGTTGCGCAAACACGTATTGCCAAACGTTATGGGGATAATCACTGCTCAAACCACGTTGACCATGGCCAACGCCATTGTCGTTATTGCCACGCTTTCGTTTCTCGGTATTGGAGTGGCGCCACCCACACCCAGTTGGGGATCCATGATCCGATCCGGATCTTCGAACATGATTAGTGGGGAATGGTGGATCGCCTTATTCCCTGGTCTTTTTGTCTTGATTTGTGTGTGGATCCTTAACCAGTTGTCAGATGCAATCTCAGATTTTAATACCAGGACCACCCGATGACCCAGACATTGTTGAGTGTGCGGGATTTGAGTGTTGAGTTTGTTGGACATAAGAGCACGGTGCACGCGGTTAATGGTGTCAATCTGCGCGTCAATGCAGGAGAGATTGTTGGAATCGTTGGTGAATCAGGATGTGGCAAATCAACTGCGGTCAAAGGGATTTTGGGATTGCTTCAACCTCCCGGTCAAGTCACGGGTGGCGAGGCTGAGCTTGCAGGTCACGGAGATCTGCTAGCCATGAAAAACAAGCAACTGCGTCGGGTACGTGGTGCATCGGTGGGTTACGTGGCTCAAAACCCCTTTGGCTCACTGAATCCCATTTATTCCATCGAGGTGCAGTTTCGAAATATTCTCCGCGCACATGGTGAACCAGCCTCTCAAAAAATAGCCAGGGAACGCGCTCGCACCATGTTGGCCAATGTGGGAATTGCCGGTCCTGATCGGGTCTTGGACGGGTATGCCCATCAGCTCAGTGGAGGCATGGCTCAGCGTGTTGTTATTGCAATGGCCATGTTGTTGGAACCGGAATTGATTATCGCTGATGAACCAACCACCGGCCTAGACGTCACAGTTCAGCGGCAAATATTGGATCTCATTCGGGATCGAGTTGTGGACTCAACGCGTGGCATTCTTTTGGTCACCCACGATTTAGGAGTTATTGCGCAGTACTGTCATCGGGTAGTTGTGATGTATGCAGGCAAGGTGGTCGAGGCAGGATCGGTGGAAACAGTTTTTGGCGATCCTGCTCACCCGTATACGTCGGCCCTGCTTGGTGCCATTCCTCGCCCGGGTCACGAACTCACCCGCTTGCGAGGGTCGGTTCCAGATTTACGAGTGATTCCAACTGAATGTTCATTTAAGCCGCGCTGTGATTACGAGTTTGCGGCATGCTCGGTCAGCCCAAACCTTAGGGAAATCGCGCCAGATCATCTTGTTGCGTGTCATTTATCCGAAAGGGTCGGCCATGGCACTTCTTGAGCTGGAGGGAATCAGTAAGCAATTCCATGCCCGCGGCGGCAAGGGAATCGTCCGGGCAGTTAACGATGTCTCCCTCTCCATCGATGCTGGCGAAACCGTGGCTTTGATTGGTGAATCTGGTTCGGGAAAATCAACCCTCGGCCGGTTGGTTTTGCGCCTTCTAGAGCCAGATCAAGGAGCTGTGCGCTTTGAGGGCATTGACTTAACCAAGTTGAATACTAAAGAAATGCGTGAAGTTCGTGCCCGGCTTCAGGTGGTTTTTCAGGAACCTTTTGAATCGTTGAATCCCCGTATGTCTGTGGGCGACATAGTTAGTGAACCACTCATTATTCACAACCGTGCAATGAATTCCAGTGAGCGTGAGATTCGAGTGCGCGAAACCCTAGAGCGAGTTGGGCTTCGCCCAGATTCAGCGACAAGATTGCCAGGTCAATTGTCGGGTGGACAGCAGCAGCGGGTTGGAATCGCAAGGGCGATTATTACCAACCCCAGTCTGATTGTTCTCGATGAACCAACTTCGTCACTTGATCTCTCGGTACGTGCTCAAATCCTGACCTTGTTAGCCGATCTTCAACGAGAATTGGGACTTGCATACCTGTTTATCTCACATGATATTTCCACTGTTGAATATGTGAGTCAACGAATTGCAGTGATGTATCTGGGTGAGATTCTTGAGACGGGCCCGGTTACCGATGTCATCAAGGATCCACGTCACCCTTACACCAGAGCGCTGCTGTCATCTCGGCTATCTACCGATCCGAATGAGTCATTACCCCGCCTCCGACTCATCGGCGATATCGGAAGCCCAACAGACGTTAGAGAGATTGGCTGCGTCCTGGCCCCGCGTTGCCCCATGGTTATTGACGCTTGTCGCGACCGGAAAATTGAATTGGAACCATTTGCACCGCACCATGATGTCGCTTGCATTCGAGCGGCTGAAACCTCAGATGCATTGCTGGCTAGTTCAAGTAGCGGCATCGAATACAACTGACTGGGAGTGGTAATGACAAACTTCACAATCACTACAGATGCACCTTGGGTAAATGGACTTCAGGTATTGGAGACCATGACACCCGCGTTCAGAAATAACTTGGGCCCCGCAGAGGGTGTCGAAGGACTCATGAGCAAATACAACATCCGGCAGTTGTATCAAGACCCCGTGACTACTCGAAGGATCGACCATGTTCGTGCTGATCCTGGTTACGTTGATCTCACTTGCGCCTATCACGACAGTGTTGAGGAATGTCTTGTCATTGGTGGGTCGGTCACCCTCGACGGCGAAGGCTTAATGGAGACGGGCGATTATTTTTGGCGTCCACCAGGATTCGTCCACTGTGCGTGGTCCGAAAATGGCTTTGAAGCGATTTTGATGATGGAGGGAATCTCACCCACCGATGGCAGTGGGCCGGTAAGTCGAGTTGTTCATCCCCATGAAATTGCCGGTAGCAATCCGGTTAACACGATCGAAGAAGATGCCTTAGGACCGCGAGGTTGGGTTCGTCACCAGCCATCTGGTCTACTTCCTTGGGCCCCGGTCCCCGAAGACGCTTGGCCACATGGCGGAAGCCTGCAGGCGCGCACTTTGAGCCTCAACGTGAACACCGGAGCCGCGAGCCGATTAGTGCGTGCGACAACGTCGCTTGAACTTCCGGCAAGTGTGTCCAATCGCGAACGATTCATTATTGTCCTCGAAGGCGTGATTGATATCTCGGATCAAACATCAGTGCCGGCAATCGGATTGCTCCATGTTCCAGCGGGTCAAGAACTCAACGCCATGCAGATAACGGCTGGCACGAAGGTGATGTTGAAAACTGGGCCAATATTGTGACCAGTGGGGTAAAGACTTGGCGTGATTATCATCAAGGCCCATGGGGCCAGGTGCATATTCGCCATGCAGCTCCAACAGACGGCATTCTGAGTGAAACTGCATTAGTGCTATTCCACGAGTCTCCATTGTCGTCTCGGGTGTGGGAGCGGATGCTCCCGATTTCTGGTCAATATCGACATGTACTTGCGCCGGATACACCCGGTTATGGACTCTCCGATCCGCCCGAGGCGGCTGGTCGGGAAATCCCAGAGTACGCGGCGGCCATTCTTGCTGCGCTCTTGGAGGCAGGGGTTGAGGAGATGGTGGTTGTTGGCGTGCATACGGGGGCATCAATTGCGATTGAAATCGCTCAACAATCTGATCGGGTTCGGGGGGTGGTTCTTTGCGGTGTTGCACTGCTGACTCCAGAGGAGAGGGCTGAGTACCTTGCTAATTGGACGCCCCCGATCCCCGTGACTTCTGATGGCGATCAATTTGACTGGGCGCTCAAGCGGTATCACCGAATCTGGGGTGAAGACACGCCTGCGTGGATGTTGAACTTGGCAATTGGCGATGTTCTCTCAATTACAGACAGGTATCACTGGGGCTATCAAGCTGCATTCCGTTATGACCCGGAGCCGGCATTGCGGGTTTTAAAACAACCCACACTTCTTCTCGATGCCGAATTTGATCTTTTAGCCGCCAATGATCCACTTGTGCAAGCAATGGTGAGCAACTGTCGCACCACAATAATCCCAGGTCTCAGAGGTCAACTTCCCATGCGAGTGCCGGAGATAACAGCGAGGGAACTCGAGGAATTCACCCGTGCACATGCTAATTGAGTTATTGGGCTCCCAACATTTTGATGCGAGCGCTCAAATGTTCGCCGGATTCCGAGCACAGGATCCAGGTCATGGGCCAGATCACCTTGGAGCCTCCGGGAGTGGGAACTGGTTCATCAATGGTGATTTGAACGAATATCGTCAAGGGTGGAATAGCCATGGTGGCAAAGGTGACATTCGATATTTCAACGAGGGCAATCAATCCTGCGGGCAGGCCATCAGTTTGCTCGACAAGTCCACCCGCGAACAGCAAAAGCGCCTCGCCCGGAAAAGGAGGCTCGGGGTTAGATTTACTCGACTGAAAGAGATCATGGACGTATCCGCCAGCTGCAATCAGGTCATCGCGCTCCCTCACAGTGAGCAAGCGTTCTGGCGATCGCAAGTACAAGGACATACCGCTAAGCCTATTCGTTGCATGGGCGGAGCAAGCGCATGATTGAACATACTTTTTCTGACTTCGACATTATGCGTCGAAACAATGTCATTTACGCCACCATGAATAAGTCGGATAGTTTGAATAGCATTACCGAATCGTGGCTTTTAGACCTAGATGCCGTAATTACCCTAGTTGAGAAAGACGAGTCCGTTAAAGCACTCGTTTTACGCGGCTCGGGTCGCGCATTCAGTGTGGGGCTGGATCAGTACCTATTGGACAAGGCATTTGACGATGCTGCATATTTCTCATCGGTTTTGGAGCGATTCGGTGGGTTACTTTTGCGAATTGAGGAACTTGATGCGCCCGTCGTCGCCGCTGTCAATGGGCTTGCTAGGGCTGGGGGATTTGAATTGATTCTGAGTTGTGACATTGTGATCGTGGCCGATACCGCTTCGGTTGGTGATGCTCACACAGCCTTTGGTGTTGTTCCCGGGGGAGGGTCTTCATTCAGGCTGCCCAGGATTGTGGGACCCATGCGTGCCAAGGAAATATTCTTCTCCGGTCGTTGGATGAAATCTGATGAACTTGTAGCACTTGGTATTGCCACGGAGTCCGTACCGCAAGACTTACTCGAAGGTGCAGTAGAAGAAAGTCTGGGCTGGTTGACCGACAAATCTCGGGATTGCCTAGGCACGGTGAAGCGTCAAATGTTGGCAACTGCAACCGCGCCGGCGGCGCAGGCAATTGGGATCGAGCGGGAAATTTTTTTAGCGTATGTAACTCCCCGTGATTCGGATGCTCAGGAGGGATTTCGCTCTTGGCGCGAAGGTCGATCACCGAGATGGGCATCTCGGATAAATGAGGAGGAGGACTCGCCATGACACGTTTTGTCGAGCGTAGTTTGCCGGTCGACCAAGTTCCACCGATTCTTACTCAGCATGTGCATAATCTTGAGGCCGCAGGAGTAGATACATCTTTTCATAGGTACATGTCACATTCCCAGAAAGCGTGTGATTTTTACTGGGGTCGCTTCTATGCGGATTTCTTCAATCAAACGACCGCGCCTAGGCGCGACATCGAAGTGGTGAGGCTTCGGCTGGCCGCATTGAGTGGCTGCTCTTTTTGCCGCGCACACGATGTTGCGTCAGCTCTTGCTTGTGGAGTGGACCAGGAAACTATCGATGCACTTTTCGAGTCCACAACCGAGGCATCGGAAATTGTCGGGCTTAGTAATCACGACAAGATTTTGGCAGCACTCGCCGATTCAATCTCGCCTTTTACGCCGATATTTCCCATGGATGCATCCTTACAAGATTCCTTAGAGTCGGAATACACAAATGAAGAACTCGCTGAGATACTCATGGTGGCGGGGGTGCTGGCAGGGGTGGGCGCAATGCTGGTTGCTGCGGGATTCATTGCACTTGAGTGCGAATTGTGATGCTACGTTGTGAGAATCAACGTTTATCGAGGTTGACGAAGTACCGCCTCTTGAATCACTGTTGCTACTCGCCGACCGTCTTGCGAATACATGGACCCGGTGGCCAAAGCTCTGCCATTGCCGGTCCACAGGCATTCTTGGTCGTACAAGATCCAAGAGTCGGCGCGAGCCTGATTGTGAAACCACATGCCATGATCAAGACTGGCAGCCCGAACCTTTTCTGGAAACCAACCGAGTCCGTGCCGCATCACCGCAGCATCAAGAATCACCATGTCAGAGGCATAAATCAATGCAGCAGCGTGAATTGCCGGCGAGTCGGTATCAAGTTTTTCGGCACGCATCCACACCTGAGATTGATCCACAGTCTCACCTCGTTCCGCGGCCTCCCATGGGGGGTGCCCAATGTAACGAACTTCAATCGGTCTTGGTCTCTGAAACCACTGACTCAATCGGTCGGCATAAGGTGCAATTTGAATGTTGAAAGGTTGAAGGGTTTCTGGATCAGGAACAACAGGCATAGTCGTACTGTGTTCAAGTCCAGATTCGGATCGATGGAAAGAGATCGACATGGTCAACACTGTGCCCATACTCTGCTCTGCCCTGACCTCACGATTGAAGTAACTGGATCCATCTCGCATGCGAATAACTTGATAAGAAATAGGCTCTTTCGGACTTGGGGCTCGGAGGAACCTGGCATGCGTAGAGTGAGGATGGATTCCGGCTTCGACCGTTTCACTAGCGGCAACGAGCGCTTGCCCCAAAAGTTGTCCTCCGAAAACTCGTTGGGCATCAAGATCTGGTTGGATACCCTGAAACAGGTCTTCGCCAACGCTAATTACCTGCAAGAGCGTGAACAGAGAGGTTTGTTTTTTGTCGGGCATCTAATTCCTTGTTTGATCATTGAGGAAAATTTAATCAAGGATGAGCCTAGCCGGCTTATGCGGAAGGTGGAGAGTTAATCGTGGCTTTGAATCATGGCGGTGCGCAGTTAAATATGGCAAATGGTGTTCGTGAGTTTGCCCAGTCGATTCCGAACCAGATTGCCATCATCGATGGTTCTCGAACCCTTACATATGCCAAGTTGGGTGAGCGAGCCTGCAGAGTGGCCCAAGCCCTTTTGTCGGCGGGTCTAAAGCCTGGCGCACGCGTGGCAGTACTCATGAGTAATCGTCTGGAGTACTTCGAAATAGCTGCGGGAATGGCAATGTCTGGAATGACCATGGTCCCGTTAAATACTCGAAGTGTTGAACGGGAACTTGAGTACATCATTGACAGAAGTAAATGTGAGGCCTTGATTTTGGCAGAGAGTTATGCGGAGCTAGCGCAGGGAATTCGTCAATCGATCCCGGTGGTGTGGTCACTTGATGGAAACACTGACGGTCATGAATACGAAGCTGTACTAGCAGCATCGAGCCCGGTGGATCCCATGATTGACGTGGATGAAAATGACACTTTTATGATCATGTTTACATCGGGAACCACGGGTAAGCCAAAAGGCGTAATGCTCAGCCACCGAGGCCGCGCACTTACCTGTTATTCCACCGCCCTCGATTTTGGTATTGGCCCCGGTCGAAGGACAATGGCGGTCGCACCCCTTTATCACGGTGCAGGGTTTACTTTTGCCTATGCAGCCGTATTCTGCGGCGCAACGATCTCAGTACTTCGATCATGGGATCCTGCCCAGTTTCTCGAAATGGCAGAACACGACCAGATCCAAACCGTATTTCTGGTACCGAC
The DNA here is from genome assembly GCA_903896585.1 of uncultured bacterium. Classification (GTDB taxonomy): domain Bacteria; phylum Actinomycetota; class Actinomycetes; order S36-B12; family S36-B12; genus UBA4592. The sequence continues at coordinate 3,035 of CAITYI010000192.1, read as the reverse complement.
CCATGCACAAACACTTCGGGCGTTGGACAAAGGTCCGCGCGAATACAACCTCTCGTCCTTGGAAACTATCTATTTCAACGCGGCGGCATTGCCTAAGGTCCTCAAGGAATGGGTGATTGAAACATTTCCCAAAGTGGGTATTTACGAGGTCTATGGTTCAACGGAGGCATCCGTCGTGACGGTACTGAGACCAGCTGATGCACTTCGGAAAATTGGATCGGTGGGACATGCGTGGTTTATGACAGAGGTTCGAGTTGTAGACGACGAGGGTAACCCAGTGAAGCCGGGTGAGCCGGGTGAGCTTTTCTCACGTGCCCCCTATCTCATGACCGGATACTTAGACGATCCCGAATCCACCGAAGCCTGCACCACCCCTGATGGCTTCGTCACGGCGGGCGATGTAGTAATTCTCGACGATGAAGGGTACATATATATAGTCGACAGAAAGAAAGACATGATCGTGACGGGTGGAGTGAACGTGTATCCGCGAGAAATTGAAGAAATCGTAGCGACATTCCCTGGGGTGCATGAGGTTGCGGTAGTGGGTATCCCCGATGAAAAATGGGGTGAAGGAATTGTGGCTGTGGTCGTGGCTCGCCCCGGGGTTGAACTAAATATTGCCGAGTTGCAGGCCCACGTGGAACCTCAGCTAGCGAGTTACAAGCACCCACAGCAATGGGAGGTATTTTCATCTTTGCCGCGAAATGCTGGGGGTAAAGTTGTAAAACGTGACGTGGTCAGTCAACTGGCAGATTTAGTTTGAAGTCCATGCTCCCCAATTCAATAGTCTGCTCAATTTCTCTCAGATAAGAACGAGCGATTTCTTTCCTAGCATCGTTCCACCCAGATTTGAGTGCGCAGATAAATTGTGGGTCGACTTCTGCGATCGATTCAGCGACACGTTTTGCTTCGAGGTCAACGATTTCAGAAGAAACAACCAATGCACCGCCACTGAGGAAGGCTTGGGTTTCAATTGGTTGGCCGGTGAGCACTGCGGTTCTCGCATTACTCCCGATCCAAGGCAGAAGATGTGCGTATCCGGAAATGACGCCGTACTTTCGCCCGGGAACGGACAAGGTTGCATCTGAATCGACCACGAGTATGTCCGCACATAAGGCAAGGATCAGTCCGGCACCGATCGCAGCTGACCTGACCGCAACGACAAGTGGCACCGGACACAGTGTTGCTTCGACAATTGTCTGGGCAACGCGCCGGAGATATGAAGGGGAATCCGTCAATGACGTTGGTGCATCGAGTCGGTCTTGACCTGCACTAAAACAACGGTTGTCAGCGCGCAGCAGGACTGATGAAAGATCTGATGCAGATGAAATTGCCGAAAAAACCTCACCTAATTCTTGGTAAGCAATGGAATCAAAGGCATTAACCGGCGGACTATCTAAGGTAATGGTGAGGAGTCGAGAACTTCTTTCGGTGCGAAGGCGCGATCCATGATGGCCATCGAGCCAGGGAGCGATGGGCGAGTCACTCATGTGATCAGTATGACTTAGGAAGCCCAAGACTCTTGCGAGCAATGTGGTTTAGGCTCATTTCAGTTGAAACGGGGGCAATTCTGAAAAGGCGAACCAGTCCCAGGAGTGTTGCCAATCCGTACTCGGTCGCCATGCCGTTTCCGCCGTGGGCTTGAATTGCGGCGTCGAGTGCGGCGCTTGCGGCATCGGATGCACAGACTTTCGCAATATTAGAAGCTTCACCAGCATCCTTGCCAGCATCAAATAATGCCGCTGCGCGAGCCGTGAGTAGCCGAGATGCTTCCAGTAAGACATATGCGCGGGCGAGTGGATGTGCGATTGATTGATGAGCACCAATGGGGACGTCCCAAACGACTCTCTCTGATGCGTACTTGGCGCCTTTATTGAGTGCATAACGCGCAATGCCATTGAGCAATGCTGCGCTTGCGATTCTTTCGGGGTTTAATCCAGTGAAAAGCGCGTCAATTCCGAGCCCGGGTTCACCCACAACGGCGTCGAAGGGAACATTAACGTCGTCTAAAAATAGCGTGAATTGCCTTTCTGGCGAGACTATTTCAACATGAATCTCGGTGGCAATTAATCCAGGTGCATTTACATCTATGAGGAACAGTCCAAGTCCATCTGAACCAGTTACTGAGTCTTGTGCCTGAACTTTGGCTACCATCAATATGCCCTGGGCGTTATCAACATGGGAAATGTAGGTTTTTGATCCACTAATTGACCAACCGGTATTCGTACGGGTGGCGGTCGTTCGTATTTTATGACTATTCGATCCAGCATCAGGTTCGGTAATAGCGAAGGCCAAAACCTCCGTACCGGAGGCCAAGCCAGGTAACCAGCGCTTTCGCTGCGATTCGGAGCCGTGTGCTGCCAGGGTAGTGGCGCAGACCGCAGGGGACAGGGCTAGCAGCATCAGGGGGGCTCCGGAGGCAGCCACTTCTTCGGTGACTACGACCAACTCCGAGATTCCGGCCCCACCGCCCCCGTACTCCGTGGGGATAGATACGCCAAGCAGCCCGGCTTCGCCAAGTGCGGACCAAAAAGTACGAGGATTTCCGCTAGCCTTGGAAACCTCAAGGAAATAAGGGTGTCCAAAGGGAGCACAGACTCGCTGAACCGTCTGCCGAAGCAGCGCAATAGTTTCAGACTCGTGCAGGGGTAGCCCGCTATTTTCCATAGATTCCTCCGAAGAAGGGCGACAAGGTAAGTTAGCCTGATGGCTCAGATCGTATGTCTGATATCTCAGATCCTAAGAGGGTATCTTGCCCATTCCCCTTGACTACTAAAACATCAGACGTTTAGATATAGGTTAGTGATTCGCTGGCCAAACTACAAGATTAGGGGGTGGAGGTGAAGCCGCTCGCAGACGTGCGCATAATCGCAATTGAGCAATATGGCGCGGGACCTTATGGCTCACTGCACTTGGCTGATCTGGGAGCCGAAGTCATCAAAATTGAAGATCCGTCCGCAGGGGGCGATGTTAGCCGGTACGTGCCACCGATGGCCGAGGGCGAGGATTCGATCTTCTTTGAAGCATTCAATCGG